>DAINCT010000530.1:2366-3215 GCA_036732245.1 Chloroflexota bacterium
AACTGAAGACTACCGGCCGGGGGCTGTGGGCGGCCCGGCGTGTGGCCGCGGGCTCAAGCTAGCGACTGACACCGACGAGCCCTATGTTGTTTTCTCCATCCGAAAACAGAGGGAACCATGCGCATCTTTCTGCCTCTCACCGTGGTCGTATCGCTTGGGACTCTGGTCGCGTGTAGCAAGCAAGCGGCCCCCACGAGCGATAGTACAGCGGCGACCACGTCGTCGACTGCTTCCACCACAGCAACGACTGCGTCCGCGGCGCCGTCCACCAACGAAGAAAAGATCAAGAACGCCATGAGCGCCGCGCCCGACTCGGTCGCATCGGCCGCGACGATAATGGACTGGCCGGCGACTGAAGGCGGTAAGCCCGTACAGCTGCGCGCGGGCAAGAATGGCTGGGTGTGTTATCCGTCAAGGCCTGCAGCGACTGGTGCCGTTGGTCAGGACCCGATGTGCCTCGATGCCGAATTCCAGAAGTGGGCTGGCGCATGGATGACCAAGAAATCGCCGAAGCTTACCGGAGTCGGGGTCGCATACATGCTGCAGGGAGATCGCGGGGCAAGCGTCACCGATCCGTTCGCCTTGACGGCCGGCGCGAACGGCAAGGATTGGGTCGTCGCTGGTCCGCACATTATGGTGACTACGCCAAACACGGCGTCGCTAAATTCGCTTCCCGGCGTTCCGACCGGCGGCGCTCCGTGGGTGATGTGGAAGGGCACACCGTACGCGCACATCATGGTGCCCGTGAAAGGATAGACCATGGCATCTCGGTTTATCTGGAGTTAGACAGGTTTCAACTGAACTGAACGGGGTGTGAGGTGCCTGAGGCACTGGTGCCAGGCATCAGGT
>DAINCT010000531.1:0-330 GCA_036732245.1 Chloroflexota bacterium
CTGACCCTCCATGGCAGCACCGTTATACGGCCCCATACCCGATTCATCAACTTTGCGGGAGAGCCAACTTCCTTCACACATAATTGTCATATCGATGGCAAACCTCACCACCGGCTTCGCCGGAACTCAGCTCAGGTAAGTGGGTGGACGCCGTAGAAGTCGAAGAAATACTGGATGCTGCAACGCGGGGCTAGCACCGGCAGTGGGAAGCTGTCCTTCAACTCATCGAGTGTGGTAGCTGTGTCCATCTGTTGCAAAAAGATGTCGGCCGCCTTCGGCCGAAGATTCCCAGTTCGGTTAATAAACTGGCCCCATAAGGACATGAATTGA
>DAINCT010000531.1:340-3208 GCA_036732245.1 Chloroflexota bacterium
ACCCATCGTGTCTTCGTCGGTGGCGAATTGCAGTTCCGGCTCGGCGGGATCGGCAGTTGCCGCATAGTCTGGCGGGAAGAGGCGGCGGTACGCCGGGAAGTTATACATCCAGGACCGGCCCCGCACGATCTCAGCTTCTGGTAGATCCAATCGCACGGTGTTGAAGAGTGTCAGCAATTCGTCGCGTCGCGTTTGCTGTCTCCCTACGCTCAACGGCCCATCTATGCATGAGTCCCGGTTTCCAAAATGCAGCCTTATGCATCGCGTCTCTGGTTCGTAGTGATGCGAGAAACAGCCGAATGCCGACTCTGGGTAGCTGCGCGCGTGGACGAGGTAGAAGGAATACGTCCAGTCGGTGGGATCGGAGGCACGTTCATAGCCCGCCAAGAACTCCTGCCAAGTGGGATTCGCAGGGTCGAACGACCGGTCGAGCCCAAAGTTCAGGTACAGGGGCGTCTTGCGCAGGAGGGATTCCTCAAGTGCCTCACCATCGATATCCGCCGCCATCTTGGCGAAGCGAAGTACCAAATCAATGAACGCTACCGACCAGGTCATCGACTAAGTTCCTGTGGATACTTCCCCACATTCTCTATGCAAATAATGCGAGTACCTTACCGGGTTGCCCAGAGATCGTGCAAATATGATCTTCGCCAAATACTCTCCCTTCGAGTTTGTCTCACCCTGGCCGCCGGGCAGCCCTCTGTGGTACGCACCATCCTGGGTCAGCTATGCCATGGAGTTCATCTCAGGAGGGTACTTCATCCATGACGCCCCCTGGCGCAGCGTCTTTGGGCCGGCAAGTCAGCAAGGTGGCCAGCCCGGGACCAATTACGGTGGTACCCACGGCTGCGTCAATGTTCCCTCTGCGACCGCCCAGTTCCTCTGGAATTGGGCGCGCATCGGCACCGAGGTTGACGTTGTATCGTAAAACGACTGCGGGCCGGCTCGCGTCCGCCTTACAGTCAGTTGATTGAGAGGAGCATTGTGCTATGAAAAGAATGGTATTTACCATCTGCGTCCTCGTACTGGTCTTCCTGCCTGCCGGACGAGACCTTCGCATCACTCCGGCTGACGCGGCCCGACCTGCTCAGGCGGCACGCGCCTGCCAGAACATTCAGCTGCTCATCCGTCCACAGAGCTCTCAGGGTGCAGCCGGAACGATCGCGCTCATCTATCGCATCCACAATCTGACCGGCCGGCCCTGCACCCTCTACGGCTATCCGGGCATCCAGCTGCTCAATCGGAGTTTCCTGAGCCTGCCCACCACGGTCCATCGTGGTGGCTCTATGATGGGATCGATCCCGGCGACGCTCGTCCGCCTCGGTTCCTACGGCAACGCGTACTTTGCGCTCTTCTACAGTGACGTGCCGGTGGGCAACCGCCCCTGCCGGCCGGCGGCGACCTATTTGATGATCTGGGCTCCCAACGATGTTTTGCCGGTGGTGACCTACGCTGCCACGAGAGGCGGCAGCATCTCCTCGTGCACCGGGGACCTCTTCGTGTCACCCGTCACAGGCCGGCCCAGATACTAAAAGGTCTCCGGCAGCGATCGCGGCGGCTCGCATCCGGTGATCTGGCCGAGGGATTCTTCCCATAGCTACGTCTGCCAGGTCACCCGACCAGCATGTTCGACGGCGCATGCACGCACGAAGCACTGGATATGTCCGCCTTGCCGGTCCTGTGACTCCTCCAGCGCCGGGCCCCAGTTGTGGCCATGGAAGTATTGATCGAACCAGGCGCCCGTGATCGGCGAGTGCCAGTGCGGCTCAATCCCTCGAGCAGCAAACACGCGAGCGGCCCAGGACCACATGAGCGTGACACTGACTTCACCGGTTGTTTCATCCCAGGTCAGTCGATGCGCCGTACGCGCGAAGTCCTGCGCAATCATGGTCGGGGTGACTGCATATTCCGGGCTGGTGGCGGGACCAAAGTTCTCTCCCTGACAGTACGCCTGGAGCCATGTTTGATAGAGGGCGTGGCCATAAGCTGGAGCGATGCCGGCGGCAGCAAACCACTGCGCCGCTCGTGTCTCATGACACGGTGGAGCAGACGGCACATGGAAGAGCGCGGAGAGCGTGAGGAACTGATAGCCTTCCTGCTGCAGCGTGCGCAGAATGACTCGAAGCGCGGCCACGGTCTCGCTCCGATCACCGCCTCCGTCATGGAGGAGGACGATGCTCCCGGGGCGGACCGCGCTCAGCACACGCTGCATGATGATTGTGACACCCGGTCGCGACCAGTCTCTGGGATCGACAGACCAGAGCACGGACCGCAGGCCGGTCGAGGTCCCGACCGCGGCGACACGAGCATCGATAGCACCGTCCGGTGGATGGAACCAGATGGGGGTCACTCCTGCCGCCGCTTGGATCACTGCCTGCGTTTCACTGAGCTGCGCTCTGATACTCCCATTCGAGAGCAAGAGGAGGTCGGCATGGGTATAGGTGTGATTGCCCACCTCGTCACCGGCGGCGACCACGTCCCGTACGAGGGCCGGATACTGTACCACCTGCCGGCCGATTTCAAAGAAGGTAGCGTGCGCGCCAACGGTACGGAGGACGGAAAGGATCTGGGGCGTATAGGATGACGGTCCGTCGTCGAACGTCAGCGCGACGACGCGCTGGCTCGTGACCACGCTTCCGGGTATCGCAAGACGTGGTGAGGAGGGGAGTGCGGCGGCCCATGTGTTCTGGGTACACAGCATCGCCCCGAGCAGCATCTCCAAGATCGATTGCCTGAGTATCCGGATCACTTGGCAAACCTACGGTTTGGGTTGCACCGATGTCGACGATGAGTGCTTCAGCCTACCGTGCCCGCTGCTCCCGTGCTCGGACGGCCAATAGTCTCTGGGACGCTCGATCGAAACTATAG
>DAINCT010000532.1:0-3204 GCA_036732245.1 Chloroflexota bacterium
GGGCGATCCCTACGTATACCGTCCAATGTCAAGCTACCTTGCCGGTTGCAAACGACGTGGCGCCGCCCTGCAGCATGGGCACCCTGTCGCCGGCATGGCCCCCTGGTCATTAAATTCGAGGTACTTCGGTCGTCGGGACCACCATATGCTAAAGGAAAACAGCCCCGCGATGGACACGGCAGACTGCTTCCCGCTGATCCTCGCTGCGCCGGACGTCGTCGAGTACCAAGTTTCGGGGGGTGTTCTGTGCATAGTAGACAGTGCGCGTGTTGCCTGGTCTGGTGCATGCTGTAGGAGTCGCCGTATCGCACTGCCGAGATGCGACGCGAAAAGCGGGGAGGAGGCGAGATGCAGGTACGTGTCGGCTGCGACTTTCATTGTGAAGCGCCGAGCCCAACTCCCTCCATCATGCAGGTCGAACCACACGACGTCGGGGCACATCATGTGCTCCATCAACGGTGGGAAACGACTCCGGCTCTGCCCATGCACGAGTACCGGGATCTCTACGGCAATACCTGCCGCCGCTTTATCATGCCGGCGGGCCGGTTGCACCTGCACTTCGATGCATTGGTCCAGGTACCCGACACCGTCGACGACATCGCCCGGGATGCGCCCCAGCTTCCCGTGGAGGATCTCCCGGACGACACCCTGGTCTATACTCTGCCAAGCCGCTACTGCCTCTCGGACGTCCTCTCCGATACCGCCTGGGAGCTGTTCGGCAGTACCTCCCCGGGCTGGGAACGGGTCCAGGCTATTTGCGATTGGGTCCACAATGGACTCCACTTTCAGTACGGTTCCAGCTCACCCCTGACCACCGCCGTGGATGTGTACGAGCAACGCTCCGGTGTGTGCCGCGACTTCACCCATCTGGGTGTGACGTTTTGCCGCGCCATGAATATTCCGGCACGGTACGCTTTCGGCTATCTCCCGGATATCGGAGTGCCGACTCCCCCGGAGCCGATGGACTTCTGCGCCTGGTTCGAAGCGTATCTGGGCGACCGCTGGTGGACCTTCGATCCGCGCAACAACATCCCGCGTGTCGGCCGGGTGGTGATCGGGCGAGGACGGGACGCGCTGGATGTGGCGATGCTCACCAGCTTCGGGTCGCATACGCTGCACGAGATGACCGTCGTGGCCGATGAGGCCGAACCTGCACGACCCGCTGAAGCGGCTGTCGCCGAGCGCGAGCCATCGCTTTGAGCATGGACAACCTGGAGGAGGGCCCCGGCTACACGCCTGCCCTCTCCAGCGCCGAGATTACGGCCCTCGACGTGCTCGACCATGCGGAGGTGGAATGGCCCCGCGTCCATCGCACGGCCTTCTTGATCCATCAGCACTTCCGATACGACTATCCCGGCCCAATTGAGGACCTCAACCATCGCCTCGTCATCATTCCACCGGAACGGCACCTGGATCAGCGCCGGGTCGTGCATCGGTTGGATGTCTCTGCTCCAGAGGCAGAGGTCGTCACGAACCGTGATTCCTTCGGCAATACCGTGCTTTCTGTCCACGTGCCGACCGTGGAGCATCGGATCGATTTCGAAGCCTGGATCGTGGTCGAGCGCCGCTCGGACGGACTCGCCATGCCCGACACCTCGGAGTTCGATCGGCGTTGGACCGAACCGTCGATCCGCACGAAGCCGGATGATGCGCTGCGTACGATCGCCCGTGACCTCCAGGCACATGGTGAGGAGGGCATCGGACTGGCCAGACGCATCAATCACTGGGTCTTCGAGCGGATGCAGTATGCCCATGAGATTACCGATATCCATACGTCAGCCGCCGAGGCGCTGTCCCTGGGGCGCGGCGTATGCCAGGATTACGCGCACATCATGATCGCGTTATGTCGCCTCTGCGGGATTCCGGCGCGCTACGTCTCGGGTCATCTGCTGGGGGAAGGCGGTACGCACGCCTGGATGGAGGTGCTTCTGCCGGTCGGCGAGGGGGGACGCATGCGCGTCTGGCCTTTCGATCCCACTCATGGCCGCGAGCCGGGGTTGACCTATGTCACGGTCGCAATCGGGCGCGACTATAGCGACGTGGCACCTACCTCCGGCACCTTCCGCGCCTCTTTCCGCGGGGAACTCACCGCGCGCAAGCGGGTGGGGTTGACCGCCGTGGAGTACGCCTCGGGCGAGTAACCACCCTCACTGCTGCGGCTGGTCCTGCAGATCCTCACCCGATACCTGCCCGATGTCCGTCGTGTACCGGTAGGTCGGCTCCTCCTCCTCATCCGGTTCCTCCAGCACCGGCGCTTCGGCCGGTGTCACGCGTACAACCACCGCCAGCTCGGTCTCCGCTCGCCCTTTGAAGACTCCTCGGGTGGGCGGGACGTCGGCATAATCCCGCCCGACGGCCGCTCGCACATGGCGATCCCCCACCACCAGATCGTTGGTTGGATCGAACCCGACCCAGCCCAGGGTGGGGAACAGCGCCTCCACCCAGGCATGGCTGGCATCGCGCAAGGAGCGATCGTGGTCCTCGGTCCGATGGTACAGATAGCCACTCACGTACCGGCAAGGAATACCCAACTGCCGCACCAGCGCAATCATGATGTGGCTGAAATCCTGACAAACGCCGTGCCGCGATGCCAGCGCTTCGTCGATTGGGGAGTTCACCTCGGTCGTCTGCGTGTCGTATTCGAACGCGTCGTGGATCGCGGTCGTCAGTTCTCGCACGGCCGTAAGCGGATCGGTGGTCCGGCCGAGATGCACCTCCCGCGCCAGAGTTCGTAGCAGGTCGGTCGACTCCGTGAAGGTACTGGGCGCGAGCAGATCCCAGTACTCGTCGGTGGCCGTCATGGCGTCGAGAGCGGACCAGGCATCCTCCCCGAGTGCATGCGGCAAGGGAGGCGCGGGTCCCGTTTCCACCAGCGCCTCGGCTGTAATCGTGAGATGGGTATGACGATCCGGTATGTCGAAGCAATGGACGTGATTTCGGAGGTGGTCCTGGAAGGCGGCGATCGTCGCCTTTGGGTTGGTCCGGAGTTCGAAGCGCAGGCACCGCTGCGTCCCTTCGGTGCGCGGCTGCATCCGCACTTCCATCACGCTTTCCCTGACCGGATCGCTGTATCGAAACCTGGTGACGTGGCGAATCAGATAGTGCATCTCAGACCGATCGATCGCGCGTGGCCAGGGCCGCGGCCACCGGATAGCGGATGAAGGTGCCATAGATGGCGACGTGAATGTGCTCGCACTCCTGCCG
>DAINCT010000533.1:0-3204 GCA_036732245.1 Chloroflexota bacterium
CGGAGCGCCGAAGACCTGGCCCGAACTGGTCCGGCAAGTCGACTCAGCCGGTGCGCAGCACGTTCTCGACGGCCTGCACGAACTCGAGGAAACCGATCCGATTGGTCAGCGGTGGCCGCGCTCCAAGCCCCACGATGACAAGACGGTGGTACACGTTCAAAGCCTGAATTCGAAGCCAGAATGAACGATGGGGGCGACAGCAGGTGATTAGTTTCGTCGAAACTGACCGGTCTCAACAGGTGGGCAAGTTTTGGATTGCAACTGACCCCGGCGATAAACGGCAGGGCACCCTCGGGCTAACCCGTAGAGGGGATTCCCAACTGATCGTCAGTCCTGAGTTCTACTCCGGATTCGTCAGGACTACCGCGGTGGCTCCCGATGGGTCGACCATGGGCACTATTGAATCCGCGAAAGACCGCGGACCGCAGACGTTGCATGGACATTTGACGCTCTCGCGGCCCGGGGAATCTGCGCCTGTCTCAATACTGGAGGCACGCTCGACGAACTGGACTGGCGGGGATCAGACGTTCCGTCCCATCTGGTCCCTCGTTGGCGGCCATATCGAACCGCAACACCCATTCCGGGGAGTCCGGCTCCGCATCCCGCGCTACGGACCTCGCCCGCAAGACTCTGTCCGACTCGAGAATGAGGGAACAATAAGAATCGACGAGGAGGGAGGTTGGATCGAAGTGGTGGATCTACCGCCTCGCAACTACAGAGAGATCAGTCGCACTATCATTCGTCCGATCTGCACGCTTCTTGTGCTCGCTACCGGCGTACGCATGAGGCCCTCTGAAATAGAGCTCAGCCCCGAACCAGAAACCTGGTGGCCCGTTTACACGGGATCTTTGAGCGAAGATAACCCCGCAGTCGGAAATGCGCTGATCCCGCCACATGACATTTCTGTCGCCGTCCTCGCCGCCTGGCTCGACCGAGTCCCCGTGCTTGGCCCTCTGCCGGCAGGCGTTGCCAGTTTGTTGGAGGTCGAGTTGGCGATCGAAACACAAGTACTGATGATGACAACCCTAGCCGAAGGCATACATCGCGCCCTGCGTCCTGAAGCGCGCCGCTTCGAGCTTGAGCGCGGCAAGACTATCCGGGAGGTCGCCACAGAGGCCGTCCGCAAGATCGATCCCGAAGCCGCTGGTACAGTCCAAAGCCTGCTCAAATATGTTGACGAAATGGGCTACGGCGCCCGCCTTAAAGAACTCGCCAGCCGAGCAGAGGAACTCGTGCCCGGCATCACTGGCAATCCAAGACTCTGGAAAAAACTCGTGTACGAGACCCGGAACAAGTTCGCGCATCAGCACTCTGTCGAGTGGATGGAAGAAGCGGGGGTTGACCGAGTCTTAACGGTCGCCTTTTCCCTCTCCTGGGTCTTACGGCTTCTCCTCCTTGACCAAGCGGGCTTCGTCCCCGGGCTGATTGCGGACAGGTTCCGAAACTCTCAGAGTTACGGCTTCTTTCTCACGGACGCCGCCGAGTGGCGACCAGATATCTACTCAAGCGCGTCCGACGACGCCTAATCCGGGCGAGTCTCGATGGCTTGCGTGAGACCATTCGTTCGCTTCGACACAGTCGGTTGCTCTGCCCGCGTCCCTCTACCGGCCGCCAGTCGCTCGGAGCCCGATCTGCCGAATTGACCTCTAGTAGATCAAGGCACGCCTTCGGCGTGCTGGCCGGTTCGCTCCGGAGGTTGCCACCAAACCTGCTGCAAGGTTCACGGTGACGCTGCGCCTACCGGAACGGACTTGTTCGGGCTACGCGCCCCAGCGTGTCGCACAGCCCAAACGTCCTGTTGGCCCCACCCTGGTCACGTGAGAAATCGAGCGAAGAGGTTCGCGTCTTTTGTTGTGGCTGGCCTTGTTATCGTTGGGCTAGTCATTTTGCTGTTTCTCGGGCTGCGATCTCTCTTGCGCACGTTCTTCGCCGGAGTAGATCCAACGGTGTCAGCGGCGATTGTTGCTGCTGTTGCAACGACACTGGTGTCTGTCGCCACGTTGGTTCTAAACCGAACCAACGAACGTAAAAAGGCAGTCGAACAAGAGATTCGCGCATCAAAGATTCCTGTGTACTCCAAACTCATCAAAGGTCTCCTTGATACCCTGCTTCAGGCAAAAAAGCCTGGTGGTATTAAACTTGACGCTTTTGGTAGAATGCTCGAGGAAATTACGCCACAACTGGTCACGTGGGCATCGGATGAAGTCATCGTCGCTTGGTCGCGGTACAAGCGGCGAGTGGGCTCAGGTGGACTGACGGCAGCCGAGGCAATCTTCGAGTTCGAGGCGCTTTTGCTCGCGATCCGAAAGGATGTCGGTCACAGCAATCGAGGCATGGCATCCGGTGATCTGTTGAGACTGTTTATCACCGATGTCGACGAGCACCTCCCTACCGCCGTTAAGTAGCCGTCAGGCATGGGCAATCGGCGAGAGGGCGAAACGCCGAATCTGAGCACGGGCCAGGGCGTTCACGCTCGTGTCCAAGTCAGGGTCTGAGTTCCGCTTCAAGTCCCTTCTGTCGCCCGTTGCACCAACGCGCGAACTGTCGACAGACACCCACCCCGACTCGGGTGCCGCCATGCCACCTCCGCTGTTTGCCGTGAGGCGCGCGATCTTCCCGTTTAGCGGATCGCTCACAAGTGGTTCTTGCCGTCCAGGGTACTGAGATTCTTGCGGGCCACCCGGTCCCTATCGCCAATTTGAAGCGAAGACAGACTTGCCAGACCAACGTACGCAGTCAACCAGGGCTGATTCTTATCGTTTCCAAGAACCGGGATCGCGATGACGGCGGACAACCACAGGAGCACGACGACCGCACGCACCAGCCGTTCACGCCGTGAATCTTGCGGACCAGAATTATGCCGCCGGTACCAGGCAATGAACATGAAACTACCCACGCCAAGAGTGAAGACGAGGATCGCAATCGTGGGGCCGTTCACCTTGCTCCCTCCGGCAGGGACCGTGGCCCTGCGCATGTCGAGCGGTGTGGGCAGCATACGTTCCGCATAGCGACTGCAACGCATCGGGCAGGCCAGCGAGACAGACATGCGATTCGATGAGTGGCGCTGACCCAGTCACGGAGAGGCGAACTTCTGGCCACTCGGCGAGGGCACCGCGCTCGGTGAGGAGCACGGATGCCACCTGCTGGCCGCGGGCCGTGCCCGGGTGACTAACTGAGTGACAACCGAGGCGGATCTGCCCGGTC
>DAINCT010000534.1:0-1371 GCA_036732245.1 Chloroflexota bacterium
ATCGGGCCTCCCTCAGGCACGCATTCTCGCGGTGGCCGGGCTTTCCGGCGCCAATATCTTCTCCGTGCGCTCGGACGAAGTGGTGGCGCGGCTGAGTGCCGTCCGAGAGATTGTCGTGACCGGGGTCGAAACATCCTTTCCCGATCGCGTTACGATTCGTGCGCAGATCCGGCCGTCGCTCGTGGCGTGGCAAACACCGAACGGACTCTTTGTGCTCGATCTGGATGGACGAGTCATCGGCCGCGTCACTCATACCACGCTGCCGATCATCCTGGGAACAGATCGAACCGGAGGCTTTGGCCCGGGAATCGTCGAGGCGGTGCGCTATGCGGTCCAGGCACTCCCGCCGGCGCCAAATGGGGCGATCGCGAGGTTTCACTACGACCGAAAGAGTGGTCTGACGATTGATGGACGTGCGGGATGGCACGCGGTCGTCGGCATGGGGAGTCCCGTCGAATTGGTTCGACGGATCGCGGAACTCGTGGCGGTATTGCAGAAGGCACCGACGGTCTCGGAAAAACTGGTGACGCTCGACCTGAGGTTTGCGAAACCGGTTGCCCGATTTGTGCACGCGTAGAGAAGCTCGCGGAAAGTATACTGTGAGCACTTTGTTGCTGAGCGGAACTTTCTGATGCCTCGAGATAACGTGATCGTCGCGCTGGATATCGGCACGACCAAGATATGCACGCTGATCGCTGAGGTCGATCAGAACAGGCAGATCAACATCGTGGGGGTGGGAACCGCTCCGTCGGCCGGCATGCGTAAAGGCGTCGTGGTTAACATCGACGAAGCGGCGGACGCGATCCAGCGTTCGGTCAAAAAGTGCGAGCGGCTCTCCGGCTACAGCATCGAATCTGCCTATGTGGGCGTGACCGGATCCCATATTTCCGGCATGAATCGCCGCGGGGTGGTCGCGGTGTCGCCCAACGCGGCGGAGATCACGCCGCTCGATGTTGAGAGGGCCCGGGAAGCGGCTCGGGTACAGGCGATCGCCAACGACCGTGAAATCATCCATGTCCTGGCCCGGGGCTACACCCTGGACGGTCAGGACGGAGTGCGGGATCCAGTGGGGATGGCCGGCCGGCGGCTCGAGGCCGAGATGCACATCATCACCGGCGGGACGACTTCGATCCACAACCTGGTGCGTTGCGTCAACCGTGCCGGATTGCAGATCGACGATCTTATCCTGCAGCCGTTGGCCTCGAGCGAGGCGGTGCTGAGCCCAGCCGAGAAGGACATCGGCATCGCGCTGGCCGATATCGGCGGGGGAACCACCGATATCGCCATCTTTTGCGATGGTGGCGTGACGTACACCAGCGCCCTGGTGGTCGCCGGCAATCACGTTACGAACGATCTGGCGCTGGGTCTGCG
>DAINCT010000534.1:1381-3186 GCA_036732245.1 Chloroflexota bacterium
TTTCAGCAGCAGAGCGCATCAAAATCGACTACGGTAGCGCCATGGCATCGGAGGTAGATCCGCAGGAAACGCTCGAAATTCAGACCTACGATCAGGAGGAGGGAGAACTGATCTCGCGACGTCTCGTCGCCGAAATCATCGAATCCCGCATCCAGGAAATACTCAGCTTGATCCACTCGGAAATTCGGCGCGCAGGGTTCGATGGCCACCTCCCGGCAGGCGTGGTTCTGGTCGGCGGGACCGCGGAATTGCGCGATATTCGGCACCTGGGGAGGGAGGTTCTGGGACTCCCGGTGCGCGTCGGGATCCCTACCGGAGCGATCGGTCTGACCGACACCATCATGCGACCGGCTTTTGCAACTACGATTGGACTTTTGCAATGGGCGGCGTATCATACTGATGGAGTCAATTCATCTGTGCCGGCCTTCGGAGACTGGAGGGGTGTAAGCAGGCTCAAGGGCTGGTTCCGCGAGTTTCTTACATAGAGGGCCGATTTACACCATGAGGAGAGCGAATTGGACAACATGCGACCATTCCGGGATCCGGAGAGGAGAGGAGGGGGCATGATCGGAGATCACTTACCGGACGCGACGATCAAGGTCGTCGGCGTGGGTGGAGGCGGCACGAATGCCGTCAATCGGATGATTAAAGCCCAGGTACAGGGCGTCGAATTCATCTGCGTCAACACCGACACCCAGGCGCTGCAGAGCGCTCAGGCACCCAATCGGATTCAGATCGGTGAAAAGCTTACGCGTGGCCTCGGCGCCGGGGGCAACCCGTCGATGGGGCAGAAGGCTGCAGAGGAAAGCAGCGAAGAACTGTATGAGGCGATGCGCGGCGCCGACATGGTGTTCATCACCGCCGGTATGGGCGGTGGAACCGGCACCGGTGCGGCCCCAATCGTGGCGCAGATCGCTCAAGACCTGGGCGCATTGACCGTCGGCGTGGTCACGAAGCCCTTTTCTTTTGAGGGGAATCGCCGTCGCTCTTCCGCGGAAGAGGGAGTTGCCGCACTCAAGGACAAAGTCGACGCACTTATCACGATCCCCAACGATCGATTGCTAAGCATTGCAGACCAGAAAATGTCCATGACGGACGCGTTTGCCATGGCCGACGAGGTCTTGCATCAAGGTATCCAGGGCATCTCCGACACGATCACGAAGCCAGGCATGATCAACCTCGATTTCGCCGATGTGAAAGCGATCATGTCGCATGCCGGATCAGCTCTTATGGCCATCGGTCGCGCGGCGGGCGAGGATCGTGCTGAGAAAGCAGCCCAGGCGGCCGTCTCCAGTCCGCTGCTCGAAGTCTCGATCTCGGGGGCCAAAGGCGTGCTATTCAATATCGCGGGTAGTGATTTCACCCTGCATGAGGTGAATCAGGCTGCTCGGGTGATCCAGGATGCGGCCGATGGAGACGCCAATATCATCTTCGGCGCCGTCATTGACGAGCGATTGCAGGACGAGATTCAGATTACCGTCATCGCAACCGGCTTCGAGGGCCGTACCAATACGGTACAGCGCGGGGTCAAGCCCGCCGCCCGCGACCTGCAGCGCCCGCGCACGACCAATTTTGAGGATCAACGAACCGCCGAGACTCGGATAGAAGGCTCACGTCCGGAGCCGCGCGTCGAACCACGTCGCGACCCGCAGCCGTATACTCGACCCGACACCGACGACGGGGATGACGACTACGATATCCCCGCGTTTATTCGACGTCGCTGAGCACGGTGAAGAAGGCCGGTAACGAACGTTACCGGCCTTCTTCCTATTTCTCCCGGTGTAGACTGGGCTAACCCTCGGGTC
>DAINCT010000535.1:0-3178 GCA_036732245.1 Chloroflexota bacterium
CTGCTGTGGAGCGGCCAGATAGTCTCGCAACTCGGGAGTGGCGTATCGCAAATCGCATATCCACTTTTGATTCTGGCGCTAACCGGTTCACCGGCTCGGGCCGGGTTCGTCGCCGCGTTATTTAGCCTGCCCTATCTCGTGTTCAGCCTCCCTGCCGGCGCATATATCGACCGGTGGGACCGCAAGCGCGTCATGATCCTCTGCGATGCTGGTCGCGCTGTCGCACTCGGAAGCATTTTCATCGCTTATGCACTCGGGCACCTGACGCTGACACAGATCTATATAACAGCGGCGATCGAAGGCACTCTTTTCGTGTTCTTCAATATCGCCGAGGTCGCTTGCCTGCCGCGAGTCGTGCCGGGTCCCCAAATCCCCACAGCCAGTGCGCAGAACGAGGGTGGAGGAATCGCCACTCTGTTGGTCGCCCCCCCGCTCGGTGGTCTCCTCTTTGCGCTGGCTCGATCCATTCCGTTCGCGGTCGACGCCATCTCATATGTGGCCTCGGTCATCTCGCTCAGCCTCATCAAGACCACCTTTCAGGGGGATCGAACGGCTGAACGACGCTCGCTCCGGGTCGAGATCATGGAAGGCGTCTCCTGGCTCTGGCGACAAAAGTTGATCAGATTCATGGCCTTCCTCACCGGCGGTTTAAACCTTACCGGTGCCGCGAGCTTCCTCCCCGTGATAGTGCTGGCGCAGCACCAGCATGCTCCTGCACCGGTCATTGGGCTGATATTTTCGATTGCGAGCGTCGGTGGTCTCCTCGGGGCATTGCTGGCGCCTCGCATCCAGCGGAGGTTCGGCTTCGGGCGCATTATTGTTACCGCGGTCTGGATCATGGCCCTCACCTATGGGCTCCTGGCCGTCGCGCCCAACCCGGTGCTGCTGGGAGTGGTTCTGGGCTGCACTTTCATCATGTCGCCGATTTACAACACGGTGCAGTTCGGCTACCGTCTCCAGATCATTCCCGACGAGCTGCAGGGTCGCGTGAACAGCGCGTTTCGCCTCTTCGCCTTCGGATTTCAACCGCTCGGCGCTGCCCTCTCCGGCATTTTGATCAGCGCCGTCGGCGCGCAACGGACCGTGCTCCTGTTCGCCGGCGTCGGCCTCGCTTTGGCGCTCGTGACAACCGCCAACCGCCGGGTGCGTACGGCTCGCCCCGTGGTCCAGGACTCCATTACCGCGTAGAGACGTACTGGGGAGCCCAACCCAAAGGCCGGAGAGGTAATCCTCTCCGGCCCGTGGTCGAGTGTGCGAAACTTACGCCTGGATCGCTACCGCGGCCGCTACGGCCTGCTTGGTGGTTTTGTCGACCGTGTAGACGATCGTGACCTTCTGCCCGCTGCCGAAGGTGAGAGCGGTGTGTGATACCTGACCGTTGGCCCGAAAGTTCGTGGTTGCCGCGAACTGGAAGGAAGAGGAAATCTGGCGATACGGTTACCGCCTGCTGAACCGTTTCCTACAAATAGGTGAATCCAATCAACGTGGATTGCAGGACCGGTACCGGGTGAAGCATAGTTCAGTACAGCAAGGAATGGAGATGTGAGCATTATGGCAACCGTTATCGGAGTAGTGGTAGCTATGCTCGGAATAGGCGGGTTCGGCCTACTTCTCAGAAACTACCGCCGGCAAAGCGATCTGCGCGAGGGACCCGGGAAGGTGCCGGAAGACTACTCGTAAATGTTCAGCGTCGAGGATCGGGAACGAGTCAGGACGCGACTGCTCGAGCAAGCCCGAGCAGATTCGCGTCTGGTCGCGGCCGCCGCAATCGGAGCATCGGCCGGAGAGGGCGACCGGTGGTCCGACCTGGATCTTACCTTCGGAGTCGCGCACGGAACGCCCGTGGAAGAGGTTCTCACGGACTGGACAACAGCCGTCGAGTCGGAATTCGACGCGATCGTGCTCTTCGATCTATCCGTCGGATCCAGCATCTACCGTGTGTTCCTGCTGCCCGGTACACTGCAAGTCGATCTCTCCTTCACGCCGGCGGCAGAGTTTGGCGCGCTTGGACCAAAGTTTCACCTGCTGTTCGGTGAGGCGGTGCAGCGCCTGGTGACCCCGCCACCATCACCCGAGCACACTTTCGGGCTCGCGGTCCATCACATCGTGCGTGCCCGCATCTGTGTCGAACGCGGGCGCCTCTGGCAGGCCGAATATTGGCTCCATGGGGTGCGCGATGCCGCACTCTCCCTCGCCTGTAGTCGCCTTGGGTTGGAATCGAGTCATGGACGGGGCTTCGATCGTCTGCCGCCTGAGGTGCTTGCACCGCTGGAGGGCGCGCTCGTCGGCGCCGTTACCCCGGCCGAGTTACTCCGAGCCCTGGGGTCGGCGACCGCCGGATTGATGCGCGAGGCGGGCGACATGCCCGACCGGGGAGCACCGTGGCTGCGAGCGGAACTGGAGGAGTTGGACCGTCAGGCAGGCAGCGCGCCGCAACCTGCCGAGCGGCGCGACTGAGGCGCCTTATCGCAAGGCGGCCTGCGCTTCCTGGTCAAAAATGCCGACAGTTCGGTCGTACAACGCGGCCACCTGGTCGTGATCGTCCGCGATGACGGTCATTCCAAAGCGTCCGAGGTCGCCCACCCCACTGACCATGTGCAGGATGACCCCGGTCTGACTGGCATGATCGAAGTGCAGATGATGGCGGCTCACGACGTCGAAGAGTGCATCGGGCGTGAACATTTGATAACTCGGCGATTCGACGTGATCGCTCGCTCGATAGCACTTTCGATCTCCACGGGCAGTCAAGAACTCGCCTGATTCCGCATCGAAGTGGCCGTCGGTGAGGTACTGCAGCGTGAGGAATGGATGAGTCGTTCCACCCTTGCGGAGGTTTACCTCGATTGCATACGGCCGCCATTCTCCACCATGCGTGCGAACGACCACGAAATCCAGCGCGAACCGTCCTATCACCCCTTCCCGCACGAACCTCCGTGCCACCTTGGTGGCTTCGTGCATGATCGCCGGACCGTATGCCGTATCCGCCGGGAAGCGTGCGCCGAGATAGCTCTGGCCGGTGGGCCCGCCCAGGACCTGGTCGTGCGTGGATAACAGCTCGACCTCACCCAGCGGGGTGATCCGCATCTGCGCGCTCGGACTTCGGATCTCATCCCCCGAAACCATTTCTTCCACAATGGCCCCAGCCTCTTGCAGTTTGTCCAAATAGTCGGCGTAACTG
>DAINCT010000536.1:0-3162 GCA_036732245.1 Chloroflexota bacterium
ACGCATCGACATTGAAAACGTCAATCGCCCCGGTAACAGTCAAGCCTGCCGGCGCGAATGTGCGTCTGACTACCAGCTGCTTGTCGGCGTACAGAACGTCCTCATCAGCCCACTCCGCCATCGCCATTGCGTGTCCCCCAGCCCCATCCACCTCGTCGTAACCAGTGCGACTCGGAGGTCAGACTCCGTCATCCTCGGCCGACGCCGGCAGGCCACCATCCAAGGGCTGCCTGTCCTCGCGATGCGGCATACCCCCATCCTGCCGTCCCAATCTCGTGTCGATGCCCTTGACCCACCGGTCGAGAACATCGGCCATGTGCGCGATGTGGTCTTGCAACCCGCTATCTGCCAAGTTGCTCCCCTCAACTGCTGGCATGTCTTCTTCAGCCATCTTCCTATTGCCCAACAGCTCTTCGAAACTCCCTCATCAGACAGCACGCAGGTTACAACACTTCCAATAACTTCTGCAATAGCTCCTTAATGCCTTGACAGTTGCGGCGCAGACGTCCTATGTTTGCGATGTCACAACTTCTGAGTAGACTTTGCATAAGGATTTCCGGATGGAGACGGGCTAGCCATTGGCCAACCAAGAAGAACAGGCGGTCTATAGCATCGGGGCCGTCGCCCGCATGCTCGAGATTCCCACCTCTACGCTGCGGGGCTGGGAGGAGCGGTACGGCATCGTGACGCCAGACCGAAGTCAGGGCTCGCAGCGCCTCTACTCGCGGAACGAGGTCGAACAGCTCCGGTTCATCAAGGCTCAAATCGAACTGGGTAACAGCGCCTCCGACGCCCACCGGCTGCTGTCCCAGCACCTGGCGGTCGGGCCGGTGCGGATGGGCCCGGCCGAGGCCGATACCGGCCGGCCGCTGATACTCATCGCGGAGCGTGATTCGTACGCTGCGGACCTGGCCGAGTATTTCCTCGGGACCGAGGGCTATGACGTGGCCGTCGCCATGAACGCTACCCAGGCCAAGGTCATCTTCGAGGAGAGATCTCCCGATCTTGTCCTCATCGACCTGCTGATCTCGGGTGGCGCCGGATTCCGGCTGTGCGCCGAGTTCACGGCCAAGTCCTCCATCCCTATCGTCGCAGTCGCGTCGATCGATGAGCCCGACGAGGCCCTCCACTCTGGAGCGTCAGCCTTTCTATCGAAGCCGCTCGACCCTCTGAAGCTCGTGTCGACGGTCCGAGACCTGCTGGGCACCAGCGCGCTTGTGGCGCCGGCGCCGCGCGCGGACGTAGCCCACTGATCGAGCGACTGTCGAGCGGCGACTCACGCCTGGACGAAATCCTTCAGGGGGGCCTTTTACGCAACGGAATCAATCTGATCGTCGGGGTGCCGGGCAGCGGCAAGACGATACTCAGCCAGCAATACGTCTTCCACAATGCGACCCCAGAGCGACCGGCTCTCTTCCTGTCAACGGTGACCGAGCCCCTCGACAAGATCGTGCGTTACGGGCAGTCCCTGGACTTTTTTGATCCGGCGGCGATTCGCGATCACCGTGTTATCTATGAAGATCTCGGCGACCTTTTGAGCCGGAATCGCCTCGGGGACGCCAGCCAGGCCGGTGGCGGCGAAGTCCTCGAGGCCATCGACAGGTTTCTCAGAGAGGTGCATCCAGGTCTTGTCGTCATCGACAGCTTCCGCGCCTTCCACGCATTTGCGAAGGATGAGAACGAGTTCAGGCAGTTCCTGCATGGCCTCGTTCGCCGCCTGACCGCCGCCGCTGTGACCTCGATCTGGAACGCCCCCTACACACGGGATCAAGCGCAGGAAATGGCCGAGTTTGCTGCGGCCGATGGCGTGATCTCCCTGGACATCCAACGCCGGAGCGGACGGGAGCTGCGCGTCCTCCAGGTGCTCAAGCTCAGGGGAAGCGGATTCCTGTCAGGGGAGCACTCCTACCGTATCTCAGCCGCCGGCCTCAACGTGTTTCCTCGCCTCGCCGATCACCAGGATGAGTCCCCCTACGAGTTGAGCACGGAGCGCGCATCGACGGGCGTTGACGCCCTGGACAAGATGCTGGGCGATGGGTATTGGGAAGGATCCTCGACCCTGATCTGCGGTCCATCGGGGGTGGGCAAGACCCTGATGGGACTGCACTTCATATTCCAGGGTGCCCGCACCGGGCAACCGGGCATTCACGCAACGTTTCAGGAAACGGAGAAGCAGCTCGCCAGAATCGTGGGCGGCTTCGGCTGGTCCCTCGCCGAGCCGGGTGTCCGTGTTCTCAGTCGCAGCGTTGTCGACATGTACATCGACCAGTGGGTGTACGAGCTCCTGGACCTGATCGAAGAGACCGGAGCGAAGCGGATTGTCATCGACAGCCTGGTAGACCTGATGGTCACCGCAGGCGACGAGGTTCGGTTCCGGGAGTGGATGTACTCGCTGGTCCAACGGTGCGCGCGGCGCGGGATCAGCCTGATGATGATCGTCGAGGTGCCCGAGCTGTTTCAGCTGCGGCGCATCTCAGAGCAGGGACTTTCCCACCTTTCCGACAACGTGGTGCTGCTCCAATACGTGCAGGACGGCTCTAAGCTCGCGCGCGCTGTCACCGTTCTCAAGACACGGGCGGCGCGCCACGAACCCATAGCGCACCGCTATGAGATTTCCGTGCAAGGTCTCGTCCTCGGGGACGAGATCGTCTTGGAGCGCTAGGCGGATCACCACTCTCCGGCCCTCCGAATGGAGGCCGGGCGTCCGTCGGGGTCATAGACGATTCGATAGAACGGTTCAGCCCACAGCCTGGTGGTCCGCGACAGCCGGATCCGCGGATGTGGCCTAACGCGCCCAGGCGGGCGCTCACCACGCCTGCCGTCCAAATGCCAGCGCTCCAGGGCGTCCGCGGTGGCATGAAACGTCTCCACCGCCCGAGCTGGATCGAGCAAGTCTCCATCGTCACCTTCGGCGCGACCGAGATGCTCTCGCCAGAGCTGCAAACGCAGGTTACGGGCGTACGTGCGCGCGCCATCACCCAGCCCTGCCGGATCGACTGGCTCTCTCGAGTCGTGCACCTCGTCAAGCACGGCGCATGCGATCTCGGAGTCATGGCTCCATGACCTGCGGTTGAAGTTGTCAGACCCGACCGACGTCCAGACATCGTCGATGATGCAGACCTTTGCATGCACATACACCGGAACTCCGAGCACGTCCTCGAC
>DAINCT010000537.1:0-3155 GCA_036732245.1 Chloroflexota bacterium
TATGGAGGTGCCATGAAGGTCTGGTGTGACTGAGATAAATCTAGAGTAAGAATTGATCTGGAGGTGGGATCACGACTGACGGGATCTCCCAGGCCGCTGCGCGGCATCACGCCGGATGCAAAGCACGCTCGTCCGTGGTGGAGGTAGCGGGCGTGGGCTTCAGCACGGGTCGACCACGAGGGTCGACGCTACAACGGTTTGCGCGTCTGCGGCGGTCACGAGGAATTATTTGCGAGCGAGCGCTCCTCCATTTTGTTCGGTGCGCTACGTTCGGTGGTCAGTGGTAGGAAACGAAAGCGTAAAGCGTGCTCCCCCGCCGGGTGCGTTCTCGGCCGACACAGTCCCGCCATGCATCTCGGCGACCTGACGCACGATGGCCAAACCCAGGCCCGTGCCAGGCGTTCCCCGTGCCTGGGGCGACCGGTAGAACCGATCGAAGATATGGGGCAGGTCGCTGGGCGCGATACCCGGGCCGTGGTCTCGGACTGTCACACCGCCGTCTGCGACGACTACCTCGACGACCCCACCCACTGGGCTCCACTTCGCTGCATTGTCGAGCAGGTTCGTGACGGCACGATCTATACGCTGTGGGCCACCGCTCGTGATGGTCTCGTTAAGGAGTGGCTCGAACCGAACCGTGGGGTGATTCCTGGTTACGCGCGCGATCGCGCCCTCGACCAGCAAATCGAGACGAATGTCCTCGATATCCATCTTCTGCTCCTGGTCGCGAGCCAGTTGCACGATGTCCCCGACGAGTCTGGTTACATCCTCGATCTGCCCGATCAAGTCGGCGATCAACTGGCCGCGTGCCTCCGGATCGAGTGCATCGGCCCGCGCCAACACCTCGAGGTTGGTGCGGAGACTGGTGAGCGGGGTGCGCATTTCGTGCGAGGCGTCGGCCACGAGTTGACGCTGTGCCGCCACCGACACTTCGAGGGCGCCCAGCATCGTATTGAAGCCGGCGGCCAGCCGGCCCAATTCATCCCTGTTCCCCACTTCGATGCGCCGACTCAAATCTCTGGTCGCGGTGACGTCCTCGACCGCCCGGGTCAAGCGCCGCACAGGCACCAGTGCCGCCCGGGCAATGAGGGCGCCCAGCACGGGCGCCACGATCGTCCCGCCCACCGCGACCAGGAGGAAAAACAAGCGCACCTGCCGCAGCGTTGTATCCGTCTGGTTGAGCGGCAGAGCATTCTGCACTGCCAGGCCGGGACCAATATGCGCGGTCAGTACGCGCAGGTGGCTGCCTCGAACCGTCATCTCGGTTAATTGCATGCCGCCCTTCCCCTGCGCGATCGCACGAGACATGGCGCTCACCGGGATCAGATCCCGCTCATTTACGGGTCGGAGCACCTGACCGCTCGAGGTGACGTACTGAATGAAGGGACCGGTCCCGAAGTGTTGCTGGGGTGGAAGGGGGACCGTTCCCCGGGTCGCGACGGTGCCTGAGTGTGCACGTAGCTGCGGCAGCTCGGCAAGCAGCCTCTGATCGATTTGGTCATCGATTTCCTTGGGAATCACAACGCTGCCGATCAGCGTAACCGCAATGACAGTCAGTGCCATAGCCAATGCCGTGGCGAGCGCCAGGCGCATGCGGAAGGTGAGCGAACGCATCGCTAGGCATGCTCGCGGAGGACGTAGCCGAAACCTCGCTTCGTGTGGATAAGCCGGGGTTCATCGAGCTCCTCCAATTTGCGCCGCAGGTAGCCGATGTAGACTTCCAACGAGTTTGAGTCGTAGCCGAAGTCGTACCCCCAGACCTGCTCGAAGATCACGGAGCGGGTCAGGACCTGTCGCGGATGGCGTAAAAACAACTCCAGCAAGAGGTACTCGGTCCGAGTAAGCTCGAGCGGTCGCGTCCCGCGGTGCACTTCGAGGGTGTTGGGATCGAGCGTGAGGTCGGCGAATCGCAGCACCTGGTCATCGCTCGACACGTTCCGTCGATGTAGCGCACGCACCCGAGCCAACAACTCGGCCAGGGCGAAGGGCTTGACCAGGTAGTCATCGGCGCCGGCGTCGAGACCGGCGACCCGATCGTCGATCGCTTCTCGTGCTGTCAGCATCAAGATGGGGACGTCATTACCGGCCCGACGCAGGCGTCGCGCCACTTCGAGTCCGTCGATCCCCGGCATAAGAACGTCCAGGATCACCACATCGGGTTGCTCGGACGAGATGGCTGTCAGGGCCTCCAGGCCGTCGGATGCCATGCGCACCGAGTACTCCTCGAGTATCAACGCGCGCTGGATGGACTGGCGGACAGCGGGTTCGTCGTCGACTACCAGGATATTCACAACTCAGTATGAGGCCGCCGGCCACGCAATTACCTCTGTCGGCGGCTCGCAACATGCGTTATTACCTAATTTTTAGGTTGGGGTCATCTCGGCCTGTTGACTCTCGTCGGCTCGATACTGGTTGCGGGTCGCCGCCGCGCTAGCCTGTTTTTCCTCCATGCCTTCTCGGCGGCAGCGCCGAGCTCGGTGCCATGGCGAAAGAGCAATAGTAGAATCCCCTATGGCACGCATGGAGTTCGATGCAGTGGTGCAATCGACGTCTCGGGGCAGTGGTGGCGCGTTAGTGCCGCTGCCGGCAAACGCCGCGGAGGTGTTCGGGACCCGGGCCCGATTCCCCGTGCGAGTCACCTTCAACGGTGTGCCCTATCGGGGATCGACCATGCCGATGGGTGATGGAACATTTTGTGTGGGGATCACCAAGGCCATTCGCGCCGACGCGGGCGCTGATATTGGCGAAACGGTTCACGTGGTACTGGAGCGGGACGAGGCAGAGCGTGTGGTGGGCGTTCCCGCCGACCTGGAAGACGCGCTGCGGGAGGCCGGCCTCATGGCTCGGTTTGAGGAGCTGGCATACACCCATCGGAAGAGTATGCGCGCTGGGTGATGGAAGCGAAGCGCGCCGAGACGCGGAGAGTGCGTGTGGCGAAAGCGGTGGCGATGATTGAGGAGGGGGCACGCCTCTCCTAAGGTGCCACGCCTCCCGAGTGCTACTATCCCGTCTCCTCGGAATTGCAGTAGCTATAGAATCAGACGAAGAGGATTGAAGCATGAATGAATCCCACAACGAGTCACAGAGAACCGCGCAGACCGGCATTGCGACGCTGGGCGGCGGTTGCTTCTGGTGCCTGGAACCCGTCTTCAATG
>DAINCT010000538.1:0-3149 GCA_036732245.1 Chloroflexota bacterium
GAAGTACCTGGCGCTGTCCTCGTCTACCGCGCCCGGGTCACTGTCTCCAGTGCTATATTGTACGCTATAGTACGGTATAGTTTGTACGGGTTAAGGCTGGCTGGAGGTCGTGATGGAATCCTTGCTTACCACCGAAGATGTCGCTGAGTTCTTTCGCGTCGACGTCGTCACCGTGCGGCGCATGATAAGCAAAGGCGAGTTGACGGCCTATCGGGTGGGGGGTGAATTCCGCCTGGCACGAGCCGATATCGAGGACTATCTGGAACGTCATCGCCTTCCGCCCAAAACAGAGGCACACGGTCCCCTGGGGAAACTGACACGTCAGGCCAGGAAAATCATCCCAAGCGGCACGCTTCCAGACACCTTCGAGCGGTTCACAAAGCGGGCTCAGGCCGTTTTGGCATTGGCTCAGGAAGAGGCACGGAACCTCAACCACACGTATATCGGAACGGAACACCTCTTGCTTGGCATTCTCCAGGAAGGGGACGGTGTGGGCGCGAAACTCCTCCGTGAGTTTGGATGTGATCTCAACACCATGCGCCGGGCCGTGCAGGACACAGTCGGTCGTGGTCCGGCCGGCGATCACCAGCAGGGAGAAATGCCCGTCACTCCTCGCCTCAAGCAGGTATTCGAGTTTGCCCGGGAAGAGGCCAAGCGTTTCGACCACGCCCATGTCGGTACTGAACATCTGGTCCTCGGCCTCCTGCGTGAAGGAGAAGGGGTGGCTGGGCGGCTCCTCACAGGGGCGGACATGAATCTGAATACGGCCCGCGACCGGGTGCAGAAGATACTTGCCAGACGCAACGAGCAGTGATCGCGTGTTGATGGTCGGCGATCGGCGCGCCGGCAGGCTACCTACGATTCCGCGGTAGGAGTAAGTGCAGACGCTCGCTCCTGCAGCCATGCAGTCGTGTCGGCGGCTCCCGCGGGCCGACTCAAGAAGTATCCCTGCACGTGATCGCATCGCAGACTTGCAAGTATGTCTTGCGTGGCCTGATTCTCGACCCCCTCAGCCACCACCTCTATCCCAAGATTATGTCCGAGTTCGATCACTGACCGGACAATGAAGCGGTTCTCCTCATTGGTATCAAGATCGACCACGAAAGACTTGTCGATCTTGACCTCATGTGCCCGCAGGTTGCGCAGATACGCTAGAGATGAGTATCCGGTGCCGAAATCGTCGATTGAGAGCTTCACCCCGATCTCGGTGAGACCGGTCAACACCTCCATGGCCCGTTCCGGATTCGCCATGATCACACTTTCTGTGATTTCGACGGTCAATCGAGCAGGTGGCACCCCACTCGTTCTCAAGCACTCAATGATGAAGCGTGCCAACTCGGGACCGTGAAGACTGCGGGCAGAGAGATTGATAGCGATTCCCAGGTCAAGACCCCTTGTCCTCCACCTCCCGCACTGCGCTAGAGCGTGCTCGACCACCCACGCCGTCAGCGGACGGATGAGCCCGGAGTGCTCGGCCAGTGGAATGAACTGATCGGGTGGAATAAGCCCGTGGACCGGATGATTCCACCGAACGAGTGCCTCCAGGCCGTCGATCTCCCCGCCTATCAGTTGCATTTTGGGTTGGTAGTGGAGCACGAGCGCATCCGTCTCGATCGCCTCGCGCAGTTCTCCACTCAGGGCCAGTCGCGTGGGACTATATGGATCGCGGTCCACGGCATATACCGCATACCCACTGTTCGCTGCTTTAGCAGCATGCATCGCAACATCCGCGAATTGAAGCAATCGTTCACCTTCCACGGCATGATCGGGGAAAAGCGCGATGCCCAGGCTGACACCCAGTTGAAACCGTCCGCCAGCCAGATCGATCGGTTGCTCCAGCACATGGGTGAGCTTGGTCGCGGCCTGCACGGCTCCCAGAAGATCCGTGTCGGGAAGAATGATCCCGAACTCGTCGCCACCGAGACGCGCGATCGTGTCCGACTCCCGAAGCGCATCGGAGAGCCGTCTCCCCACCTCCTGCAACGCCTCGTCGCCGGCAGAGTGTCCGAAGGTGTCATTGATTTCTTTGAATTGGTCGAAATCGAGAGCCAGGACAGCGAGCGATTTTCGCGCACGTTGAGCTACCGACAAATTTTGCTGAAGGCGATCCTCGAGCAGCGTCCGGTTGGGGAGTCCGGTCGTTGTGTCGTGGAGGGCTAAATGCTGCAATTGCGCTTCGTATTCATTCCGCTCTGTGACATCGTGGATTGTGACGGTCGCCGTAATTGAGTCCGCATCGATACCCGGCACGACAGACGTTCGAACTTCTGCCGGAAATGACGTGCCGTCCCGACGCACGACCCGGTAGTGCGTCGCCTGCACACCCAGATCGGCTCCCCGGACGCGTCGCGTCCAGGTGTCGGTCGCACGTGACCGCTCGTCCTCGGGCAGGTTCTCCATGAAATTCGTACCGACCATAGCGTCGGGCGAGTCGTATCCGAGCATGTGAGCGAGTTGCCCATTCGCCATGAGCATACAGCCCGAGCCATCAAGGAGTCCTATGCCGTCAGGAGATGACTCGAAAAGGCCGCGATACCGGCGCTCGCCGTGCAAGAGCACGTTCTCGGCTTGCTTGCGTTCGGTAATGTCAACCAGCACCCCATGCTCGGACGCAGGCTCCGCGTCTGGGCGACGAATGATCACCGCCTCGTCACGTATCCACACGACCCGCCCATCGGCTGCAATCATCCGGTGTTCACTCCGAAAACGCGTGCCGGTCTCGACCGATCGCTCGTACGCTTCCACCACACTGTCACGATCCTCGGGATGGAGGATTGAATAGTAGAGGTTCCGGTCGGTGGTCCACCGTGTCCGGGAATAACCGAGCATCGACTCAATCTCCGGGCTGGCGTACGACATTGGTGAATCGGAACCGGGAAGGCCGGTATAAGCTGCAACCGGCAACTCTTCGACCAGCGCCCGGAAGCGCTCCTCACTGTGCTGGAGCGACTCGTAGAGCCCGGCCCGTTCCAGTGCCTCTGCGCAGTGGTTCGTGAGAGCAAGGATAAAGGCTCGGTCCTCGGCACTAAGCACTCGGTCGTCCCCAAACCCGAAACTGAGGGCTCCCAGAGTCTTATTGCGTACTGTGACGGGGAGGATCACGGCGGTCCGATAGCCTGCTTGTCGGAATGCGTCCGCCACGGCCGGAT
>DAINCT010000539.1:0-3147 GCA_036732245.1 Chloroflexota bacterium
AGATCCTCGAGTCTGCCCACCTCTGTCCCTGCTGATTGCAACAAAGCGGGAATGCGGCTACGGGCATCCCGCAGCTTTCGGTATCGCCGGAACGCTTTCTCTGCGTTTTCCGACGGGGAAAGCCCTGGCTCAAGCGCAATCGACGTCTCCAGTTCTGGGATCTCCAGCAACCCGGCTCGTGGCGTCAGTCGGTATTGATAGGCCAGGATCAACTGTCCGCGCTGCATGGCCGCTTCAGCATCCTCGGCCGCTATTAACCCCGCATTCAACGAGGAGACCCGGTGACGGGCAGCGGCCAGGGCTCGCTCGATCCGGTCCAGAACCTGCTTCCTGCTTACGCCCAGTGAGTCTCTGCTTTCGTCTCGCCCCATGTCTGCTTCGACGGCGAGGCTCATCGAGTGCACGCGGACCGGGTCGTGCCCAGACACCGGCACAAACGCTGCGAAATCTAGCCTACCGCGGTCGTTCTGGAAGGCGCATGGCTGCCAATCGCGACTCTGGTACAGCGCGTAGATTTCCGCGCTCGCTGCTCCTACCCGCTGCAAAGGCGCGTCGAGGAGGGCCACCGTAGACTCCACGCCCGCGCGCGACGCGATTTCGTTTGCTAGGAACGGTCCCGCTCCCGGTAGAATTCCCATCAATGCCTTGGTCAGGGACGTCCGCGCCGGCGCCTTCTCCAGCAAGTGTAAAAACACGTGGGGTGTCGTGAACGGATCCACCCGCTCGCCGGCTCCGAATAGCTCCTCATCCCGCTCGCGTACTGGCGGGGGAGCGTATCGTCCGCCGGGCACAATTGGGCGCACTCGGCTCCGGCGTGAAGGTACGATTTTGAGAGCGCCAAGTACCGTCGTGTCGGCATCGAGCAAGATGATATTGCTGTGTTTGCCCATGACTTCTGCCACCAGTGTTACCTGGTGGTCTTTGCCGACACATGTGAGCCGCAGAGCCCGCTCATACGGCTGCTGTTCGATATCTACCAGCCGTGACCCCTCGAGGTACTTTCGCAGGAGCATGATGAACGAGCTGGGTGTGGCGAAGCCCTTGGCTAATCGCTCGGAAGCGAGGTGAACCCGCGCGAAGCGAGCGTCTGCTGATAACACCAACCAGTGAAGCTCCCCGTCGGCATAGACAGACAGGCTGACTGAGGGAGCGGATGGCTGTATGATTCTTTGTATCTGGCCGCCAACCGCAGCGTCACGGAGTTCGTCCGAAATTGCGGCCATCGTAAGCGTGTCAAACGGCATGCCTTCACCGGCGAACCCTTCCGTAGCTATGAGGTATTGTGCCGGAACTCAACTCAGTCTCGCACAGCAGATCACCGCTCCTCGTGGTATTGAGTGGCCCCTCAGGGGTCGGCAAAGACTCGGTTATCAAGCAACTGCGTGAAGTGCTGCCCGACCTTCACTACGCGGTCACGGCCACGACGCGTGCCCCGCGTCCGGGTGAGACCGACGGCCAGTCCTATTACTTTCTCAGCCGACGTGAGTATGACGAAATGTTGGATCGCGGAGAGCTTTTGGCCCCAGCCCAGGTTCACGGCAACTGGTACGGTGCACCGCTCCAGCCGCTGCGCGCCGCGTTCGCCGAGGGCAAGGACGTGCTCCTCAAAATAGACGTACAAGGAGCCATTGCGGTCCGGCGTCGCATCCCGCAGGCTGTATTTCTCTTTCTCGCTCCGCCGTCACCGGAAGATCTGGTAGATCGTCTGGGAAGTCGACAGACGGAATCGAGCGAAGAGCTGGCCCGCCGCATACGGGATGCCGAATTCGAGCTCGCCCAACTACCGCACTACGACTATTGTGTAGTCAATCACGACCGGGATCTCGATGGAACGGTGGGAGAGGTCGCCTGCGTCGTTTCCGCCGAGCGTTTGCGCATTAGCCGTCAACCAATCGATCTCGACTTCGGCCAACCACGAAAAACCTGAAAGTATACTGACGAGTTTGGAATCAATGGTGGCTCGGGTCCAACGGAGGGAATCTGCGGTGCAACCAGCCGGCGTCTCCGACCTCGACAGTGATCATCCGCTGGAACGAAATCTCGCCCTCGAACTCGTTCGCGTGACTGAAGCAGCGGCGCTCCACGCTGCTCGTTGGATGGGCCGCGGCGACAAGGAGGCCGCGGACCAGGCCGCCGTCGACGCCATGCGGGATGCCCTCCGCTTCGTCGATATGGATGGCGTAGTCGTGATCGGTGAGGGCGAGAAGGACGAAGCACCGATGCTCTACATCGGCGAGCGTGTCGGCACTGGGCGTCCGCCAAAGGTGGACGTGGCGGTCGATCCAATTGACGGGACGAATCTAACCGCCAAGGGGCTCCCCAATGCCATCACGGTGGTGGCGCTGGCGGAGCGGGGCTCCATGTACTACGACCCTCACATCATGTACATGCAAAAGATCGCGGTAGGGCCTGCGGCCAAAGGGGCAATAGACATCAATGCGCCCGTCAAGGACAACCTCGTGCGCATCGCGCGCTTTATGGAACGCAACGTCGAGGACATCACCGTAGTCGTACTTGATCGACCGCGCCATGTAGAACTCATTGAAGAAATTCGAACGGCCGGCGCCCGGATCAAACTCATTACCGATGGAGACGTAGCCGGGGCCGTCATGGCGGCCCTGCCCGGTGATACCGGCGTGGATGTGCTCATGGGCATCGGCGGCACGCCCGAGGCGGTGCTCGCCACATGCGCTCTGAAGTGTCTTCACGGCGAGATGCAGTGCAAATTGTGGCCTCGGTCTGAGGAAGAGAAACAACTCGCCAGAGAGGCCGGAAACCTTGATCTTGACCGCGTACTGAGCATGAATGACCTGGTCAACAGTGACGATGTCTTCTTTGCCGCCAGCGGCATTACAGACGGGGAGTTCTTGCAGGGGGTACGCTACCGCGGAGACCTGGCGGAAACGTCCAGCATTATGATGCGTGCCCGATCCGGAACCATTCGCCGTTGCGAAACGCACCACCATCTCGATCTCAAGCGCAATCTGCCGAGCGGCTCCCCGTACGTTCCAGACTGAGACTGTGTGGAACACTCTCTCGCAAAATACTTCGATTTCCGTTGACATACGTGCAAACCGTCGTAGGTCGGTGCCCTCTCGCAAAATATTCCGATTCCCATTGACATACAGGCTCACCGTCGTAGCTCGG
>DAINCT010000540.1:0-3123 GCA_036732245.1 Chloroflexota bacterium
CGGCCCCAGCTTTCGCGTGATCATCGCCGCGGGAAAGTTCCATGGGGTGATGGCGGCCGTGACGCCGACGGGGCGCTTCAGCACCAGAATTCGTTTATCGCTGGAGTTCGCCGGAACCGTCTCTCCGTAGACTCTACGAGCCTCCTCGGCGAACCAATCGATGAAGGAAGCGGCGTAGGCAATTTCCACGCGAGACTCGGCCAGGGGTTTGCCTTCCTCTCGAGTCATGAGTCTGGCAAGCTCTTCGGTGCGCTCGATCATCATCCTGGCGGCGGCTTTGAGCACTTTGTGACGCTCGATGGCGGGCCGTTCGGCCCAGTCCGGCTGGGCAGTGGCGGCGGCGTCTATGGCGTGCTGCATCTCTTCCCGACCGGCGTCTGGAACGGTTGCTATGGGTTCGAGTGTGGCCGGGTCGACGACCTCAAAGGTCTTTCCGGATGAGGAGCCGGTCCACTCCCCGTCGATGTACAGCTTGTAGTCGGTTACTGACGCTGTCGCTACCATTTCTGGTTCCTTCGCAGGGTGTCTTGCCTATGTCTACTAGCACGATTGTAGCCCGGAGGGAGCGTATGATGTGACCGTTGGGGCAGTGCTTGGGAGTGAGCGAATGCACGGGACAGAAGAGTTGGTGACGGAAAGAACGCGGGCCGGTGCGACGTGGAGCGAGCGAGACAGCTGGGTCGCTAGAGGCGTGTCTACCTATGCCCATGTTGTGGTGGATCACGCTCACGGTGCCGAGATCTGGGATGTCGACGGCAAGCACTACATCGATTTCGCCGGCGGCATTGGCACCCTCAATGTCGGCCACACGCCTGAGCCGGTGGTCGAAGCGATCCGCGAGCAGGCCGGAATACTGATCCACAACTGTTTTTCCGTGGCTATTTACGAGCCGTACGTGGAGCTTGCCCGACGCTTGTGCGAGATCGTGCCCGGAGAGTTCGGGAAAAAGGCCATGCTGGTGAACAGTGGGGCCGAGGCTGTCGAGAATGCCGTCAAGATTTCACGCGCTTATACGGGCCGGCCGGAAGTCATCTCGTTTCGTAACTCATTTCATGGCCGCACCTTCATGGGCATGTCACTGACCGGTAAAGACAAGCCGTACAAGATCGGTTTTGGTCCGTTCGACCCGCACGTTCATCACGCCGATTTCCCTTACGCGTATCGCGACAGTTCCGGGGAAGTGGCGGATGGGTCCGCCATCGAGCGGATGCTTCGTGAGGAGGTACCGGCCTCAGAAGTAGCGGCGATCATCGTCGAACCGGTGCAGGGCGAGGGCGGCTTCGTGGAGGCGCCCGCCGCGTTTCTGCTAAAGCTGCGCGAAATCTGCACGCGGGAAGGGATCGTGCTGATCGCGGACGAAGTGCAGACGGGGTACGGCCGTACCGGAAAGATGTTCGCTGTAGAGCATGCCGGAGTCCAGCCGGACCTCGTCGTGCTGGCGAAGTCGATGGCTGCCGGAATGCCGCTGGGAGCAGTCGTGGGCAGGGCGGAGGTGATGGACGGGCCTGGACTAGGCGGAATTGGTGGCACCTACGGTGGAAACCCGCTCGCCTGTCGCGCGGCTCTGGCGGTGCTCGACATGTTCGCCGATGGCACGCTCCTATCCCGTGCCGGCCAGATAGGCGACCAAATCCGGACCCGTTTCCGAGAAATGCAATCTCGCTTCGATTTGATCGGGGATGTGCGAGGCCCTGGAGCCATGGTCGCAATGGAGCTGGTTAGGGATCGAGTCAGCAAGGAGCCTGCACCCGCCGAGACTTCTGAGATCATTCACCGGTGTCACGAGCAGGGCCTGCTGATCATTAAGGCGGGGATGCACGATAACGTGATTCGGACGTTGGTTCCGCTCGTTATCAATGATGACCTGCTGAATGAGGGGCTGGATACTCTCGAGTCACAGCTGGCCGTCGTGTCGAAGGGCTAGTTCTCGAAGGGTTGAGCTTGCACGTGCGCGAGCCGACTTCCGGCTGGACTTTTGTTACTTACGACGGAAGTATGGTAACGATGACCCAGATGCCTTTCGGGCCCGCCTTGACCACTTGAGCAACGGCAACGCTGTAGTTCTTTCCCTCATACGAGACGATGAAATTGATCACCGGTCTTCCGCCCGGAGACGTCTGCGGAGTGGGTGTAGCGGTCACCGTGGGGGAGGGCTTGACGATCGTGTACTGGCCGGATCTGAAGCCATAGGCCTCAAGGTCCACTTCGACGGTTTTCGTTGGATCTAAGTGATAGGTGTAGCGGGGGTCGCCACTATCGGCGCCCCCCTGGATGCTGGCAACCTCGTGTGCTGGACGAGTAATCTCCCCGAGCGTCAATCCGGGAATAGTATCCACCGGAGTGGCGCGAGGCAGCGGTGTGGCGCCGCCTGTCGTACTCACGAGCGTGGGGGTCGGTGGACCTCCAGGGGTGGGGGTCACGGCCGCCGGAGTGGCGGTGATGACAATGGGTGGAGAAGTCGGAGTCGCGGTGGCGGAGCTTGACGTTGAACGGTTTCGGGTAAACAGCACGGCTCCTACGATTATCGCGATCAGAACGACCAAAAGGACAGACAGAAGCCATGGATTGCGATTGATAAAGGACCGCCGAACTTCGGTCGACATTCACCTCTCCAGTCCCACGAACGCGTGGGGAAAATGATCGTTTCGCTGACGACTGGCAAGAGCAACCTCTGTGCCAGCGTCTTTGCGGTTGCTGGAACGGGCGTATGACTGGAGACCGCGACGTCGCGTGGAAGGAGGCGGCTCTCGGTCCGAGAGCCGCCTCGAATCCACCGTGGATGGACTACAGCTCGGACCTCACAAAGCGGCCCCAGTGGTAGCGGGCGATGCGAGCCGGGTCGGACAGGATGCCGTATCGCGAGAAGTAGCGGCAAACGCGGTCGACGTCACGACTGAACAATTCAAAGGCCTGAGTGTTTTGACGAGGATCGACGGTTTGCGGGAAGTCGATCATGGTCGCTCTGCCCTCCCAGTACAGGACGTTGTACGCGGAAAGGTCGCCGTGTACGTAGTTGTGAGCCAGCATCTGCTCGATGTTGAATAGCAACCGGTCAAAAACTCGACGGGCCTCAGCGGGCTCTAACCTCACCTGGCTGAGCATGGGAGCGGCGGTCTCGCGGTC
>DAINCT010000541.1:0-3117 GCA_036732245.1 Chloroflexota bacterium
CCGGGATGCCGAGCTCCTCGGCGACGATCTGGGCGAAGGTCGTCTCGTGGCCCTGTCCCTGAGACTTGACCCCGAGCTTCAGAATGGCTTTCCCGGTCGGATGAACGCGGAGTTCGGCCGAGTCGAACATCCGGAGGCCCATGATGTCATAGTCTTTTCCAGGGCCGGCGCCCACGACCTCGGTGAACGATGCCACCCCGATACCCATGATTTCACCACGCTCGCGCTTCTCGGCTTGCTCGCGGCGTAGCTCGGCATAACCGAGCTTTTCGAGCGCCAGGTCCATCGCTCCGTGATAATCGCCACTGTCGTATACCCAGCCAGTACATGACAGGTACGGGAATTGATCTTTGCGGACGAAGTTCTTCTGGCGCAGCTCGACCGGGTCCATGCCCAGTTCGTAAGCGGCATTCTGGACCAGCCGTTCGATGAGATATGAGGCCTCCGTCACTCGGAACGAACAGCGATAGGCGACACCGCCGGGTGCTTTGTTGGTGTAGGCGCCGTCGGCGATGATGTGTGCGGCGGGAAGATCGTACGACCCGGTCACGATATGGAACAGGCCGGCTTTGAACTTGGACGGCTGGGCATCGGCAAAGAAGGCGCCGTTATCGCTGATCAGCCGCACGCGTAGACCGAGCATGGTCCCGTCATTTTTGAGTGCCAGCTCACCGGTCATGTGGTAGTCGCGGGCGAAGCCGGTGGACATCAGGTTCTCCGTCCGGTCTTCGATCCACTTGACCGGTTTACCAAGCAGCAACGAGGCGGCAGTGGCTACCACGTATCCAGGATAGACCGGGACCTTGTTGCCGAAGCCACCGCCGATGTCGGGGGAGATGATCCGGATTTCCTGCTCGGGCAACCCCGTGACCAGTGCGAAGACGGTTCGAATGGCGTGGGGCGCTTGACTAGTCATGTAGATCGTGGTGTGTTTGGTGGCTGGGTTCACGTCCGCGACGCAGCCGCAGGTCTCGAGCGGGGCGGGGTGGCAGCGCGGATAGTGCGTGGTCAGCGTGACGACCTTGTCGGCCTGGGCGAAAGCGGCATCGGTATCTCCTTTGTCTCCCGCCTCCCAGTGGTAGATGTGATTGTCGGTCTGACCTTCTTTGTCGTCGCGGATCACAGGAACACCCGGATCGTTGGCCTTGTGAGGATCGACGATCGCTTGCAGCGGTTCATAGTCGACCTCGATCAGATCGAGCGCATCCTCGGCGACGAAGGGATCTGTGGCGATGACGGCCGCGACTTCCTGGCCCTGGAATCGTACCTTATCGGTCGCCAGCACGGCCTGCGTGTCGCCGCTCATGGTGGGCATCCAGGCCAGTCCGTGTGCGGCCATCAGCTCGCCTGTGACCACCGCGATGACTCCGGGGAGAGCACCGGCTTCATCAGTATTGATCGAGAGGATCTTCGCATGGGCGTGCGGGCTGCGCAGGATCTTCATGTAGAGCATGCCGGGGAGAATCACGTCGTCGATGTAATTGCCCTTACCGCGAATGAAGCGCGGATCTTCCTTGCGCTTGACCGAGGCGCCGATTCCCCCATGTGCGATTTCAGTTGCCATTGTTTATCTCCCCTCGCCGGCCGGAACAGCCGTCTCTTCCCGGATATTTACGGCGGCGCGACGGACGGACTTGACGATATTCATATAGCCGGTGCAGCGGCAGAGATTGCCGGAAAGAGCCCAGCGAATCTCCTCTTCGGTCGGATCGGGATTGGACTCCAGCAGAGCAACCGATGCCATCATCATGCCCGGCGTGCAGAATCCGCATTGGAGACCGTGTTCTTCCATGAAAGCGGCCTGTATGGGATGAAGCTTGCCATTCTGCTCGAGACCTTCGACGGTTCGAATCTCGCGGCCATCGGCCTGGACGGCGAGCGCCGTGCACGACTTGATAGGGACGCCGTCGAGCAGCACGGTGCAGACGCCGCAGCTCGTGGTGTCACATCCCACATGGACCCCTGTGAGTCGGAGTTGCTCGCGGAGAAAGAACACGAGGAGTTGGCGTGGTTCCACTTCCGCCGAGTGGGTGGTGCCGTTAACGGTGACCTCGATGTGCTGCGTCGCCATTAATTCATCCCTCCGTGTGCCGCTGCCTGTTGCAACGCGCGCCGCACGTACACCCGCACGACGTCGCGCTTATAGTCTGCCGAGCCGCGAAGATCGGCCGTCGGATCCGCGGCATCCGCGGAGAGCCTTGCTACTGCCTCGATCGTCTCGCCATCGAGCCGTCGTCCCTGCAGCGCCTCCTCGGCTTCCGTCGCCTCCAGGTTGGTGGCTCCGACCGCCGTCAGTCCGATTCCGCCGGTTCGGACCATTCCGTCATCCATGTCCAAACAGACGGCCACTCCCACGGTCGCAAAGTCACCGATCTTGCGTTCCAACTTTGAATATGTGCCGAAAACCCTCCCCTGGGCGAGGGGAATGCGAATCTCCACCAGAATTTCGTCCGACGCCAGCGCCGTGGTAAATGGACCCTGGAAGAATTCCCGCGCGCGCATCGTTCGTTCTCCTCGCGTACTCTGCGCAACGAATACGGCATCGGAGGCGATCATCACGGAACCGAGGTCACCGGCGGGGTCAGCATGGACCAATGAACCGCCGATTGTTCCCCAATTGCGCACAATAGGGTCGGCGATCTGGGGCGCGGCGGCTGCCAGAGCCGGAGCGTGTTGTCGCGCTACCGGAGAGGCGGCGACAAACGCGTGCCTCGTTCCCGCACCGACGAGGAGATTCGCGCCGTCGACTCGCACGTAGCCCATGTCCGGAAGCCGGCTGATATCGATCAATACCTCCGGCAAGGCAAAGCGTAGTTTCAGGAGGGGGATAAGACTCTGTCCACCCGCCAGCAACTTTCCCTCGTCGCCTCGTTGTGACAGGATCTGCACGGCCTCCGGCAGTGTCGATGGGCGGACATAATCGAAGCCTGCAGGCAGCATATCGCCATCCTCCTACTTTCCGGAGCGGATAAGGTCTTACATACAACGTAGGCTTCGTACGCGACTACGTCAAGGTGGAGTGGCAACTTTAGATCAAGAGACTGCTCGGTTCCCCGGTGATATCGACTACAACGGCGGTATGCTGAATCACGGCATGCACGTGGCGGTGCTTCGTGC
>DAINCT010000542.1:0-3110 GCA_036732245.1 Chloroflexota bacterium
GGGCGCCATGGCGTTGCGCCCACCTTCGAGCAGGGCTCCCTGCTGGAGCCCGTGGCCGGTCCGGTGGACCTCATGGTCGCCAACCTGCCCTATCTCAGCCAGATTGAATATGAGAGCTTGCTCGGCACCTCAATTGCCTATGAGCCACGCCAGGCGCTGACCGACGACGCCGACGGGTTGCGCTGGTTCGCTGCCCTCCTCGATCAAGCGGCAGCCAAGCTGTCGCCGTCTGGCTGCATCCTGCTCGAGATCGGTTCCGGCCAACCGGCGGCAATCCAGGGGCTCGCCCAGGAGCGTCTGCCGGCTTTCCGGAGCACCGTCCACGCCGACCTCGCTGGCTTACCGCGGGTTCTCGAGCTCAGCCGTTGACCACGCAGCGGCTGCCTGCCTCCGATCTGGCCAAGGCCGTCGACATCCTCGAGCAAGGCGGCGTGGTCGCTTTCCCGACCGATACCGTGTACGGCGTCGGCAGCTTCGACCTGGAACGCCTCTACGATGTGAAGGAGCGGCTGCGCGAGAAGCGCATCGCCTACCTCGTCGCCAGTCCCCCGGCGGACTTGCCGCCTGCCGCGATGGCGTTGGCCGCGGCCTACTGGCCAGGCGCCTTGACCATCGTCGCCGGCGACGATGGCTACCGTATGCCGGATCATCCGCTGGCGCTGGAGCTGTTGCGGGCTGTTGGCCCGCTGCCGGTCACCAGCGCCAACCGCTCCGGCGCCGCCGCTACCGGCGACCCGGACGAGGTGTGGCGTCAGCTCGACGGTCGCATCGACGCCCTGCTGGACGGGGGAGTTTGCCCCGGCGGCACGGAATCCACCGTCGTGGACCTGGAAGGGAAGGTCCTGCGCGAGGGCGCCATCTCGGCTGAGGCGGTGCGAAGGACGCTCGCGAGTGCCTGACAACTGGCAGGTCCTTTCCTCGAAGCCGGCCTTCGACAGCTCCTGGATCCGTGTTCGCCAGGATCGAGTCCGTCTGCCGAACGGCCTGGAGCTGGACGACTACTACGTGGTCGAGCAGTTCGACTTCGTGACGGTGTTTCCGGTCACCGACGACGGACAAGTGATCTTCGTACGCGAGTACAAGCACGGCATTGGGCGTGTGCTGCTGCAGCTTCCCGCCGGCTTCGTCGACCCGGGTGAGGACTCTGCCCAAGCCGCCGTACGGGAGCTCCGTGAAGAAACGGGTTACGCCGGCGAGCTGCGTAAGGTGGCCCAGTGGGTGGTCGATCCCACCCGCACGCCCACCATCGAGCACATCTACTTCGGCCGCGTCGCCCCCGCCGGCGAGCAGCGCTTGGAGGCCACCGAGGAAATCGAGCTCGTGCTGGTGCCCGCGGGCGAAATTCCTGCCCTGATCCAGAGCGGCGAGCTGATGGCGCTGTCCAGCGTCGCCGCCACCTTGTACTGCTTGCCGCTGCTGGGCTAGGAACATCAGTGCTGATCATGGTTCGTTCATCGTCCGTAGTCGGCGGATGCACCGGCTTAGGCTTTCGGCGGCGGGGGCGGCCGCGGTTGGATTCCAGGGCCCTTGCGTGAATTCAATGAGCCGAGAAACGTACGCGGGTCCTACCGACCGCCCCGATCCAGGTCTGGGAACCATGTCGTCACGAATTGCTCGTAATCTTGAATATCGCGCCAGGTTTACCATGGTTTCTTTCGGGTGCGCCTCAACCTCGGGTGCCCGGGGCATGCGAGCCGCACTAATATGGAGAAACGCCGCCAAGTTGTCTCTGTCTGCCAGGAGCCAAGCTTCTACGGTTCGGACCGCCACCCGGAACTGCATGAGCCTTCCGGGTTGGGGAAGCCAAGCCTCTCGGAAAGGCGGCGCACACTCGGCGTCGTGGTCAAGGTCCACCAGTATGAGCCAGGGGCTGTGTTCGGCGGCTTGGTTATAGGCGCGCAAGCGATTCCGGAGATTCTGCTTTCCATTCTGAACGTACACGGCGGCGATTGGCGGGCCGAATTCATTGCAAAGTCGCGAAGCTACTGCCTGATCGACTAATCCCTCGACGACAACGGAAATTGGCGGGATGGCTAGATGCCCTCACCAAACAGCGCCAGTTGGTCAGCTTTCTCAGGCCGCGTGTGGGGCATCACGGCGTCGGAGAGTGGCAAACCTTCCTCTAACAGCACGCGAGCGTCCCTGAGCGTGCTCGCGGGCGCCACTTCGGTGCCTCCGGTTCGCGGTTGCAGGAGCAGGACTTCGTCTAGTCCAATTCCAGTGTCGCTGAGAAGATCTGTGGAATGGGTACTCATGAGGATCTGTCTGCCGAGCCGTCCCTGAACCCGTGCGAAAAGCTGTGGGATGAACACCACTACGGCGGGATGCAACGAAAGCTCAGGTTCCTCGAGAAGGAGCGGACCGGCACGGTCCAGCGTCGCCCACAGGAGGCCTAAGAGTCGCAGGGTCCCATCAGAAAACTGGTCCTCCATCTGCCATGCACCAGTAGGGCGCCAATGTTCGTATTTGCCACGCAGATGCGGCGTTCCGCGCTCACCGCGCCAGAATTCCAATTCCCCTAGCTGCGGAACAGCCACTTTGAGAGCGTCGCGGATTCGGCGAAGGCGAGCCTGTCTCGTTCGGTCAGGAACCTTAGCTATCTGCTCTAGGAAGTCACCGCCGTACGGATCGTCCACCTTTCCCGTAGAGCGATCCGGCTCCCGTACCAACTGCGGGACAAGGTGCTGGTACCGAATGGAAGCAAAGAAATTTGCAACCTCCCGGAACTTCGAGTTCGCATTCACTTGCTCCAAGAAGGTCTGAGTTAGGCGTTCTGGATCACGTCGATCATCGGGGTCAGGCCTATTGAGGATGGTCTTTCCTTGGCGAGTGACCACTTCCTTGGTCAAGATCGGCACGCGTTGGTTGTTCTGCGTAAACCGGAGCTCGTAGCCCCATGTTTCGGTTTCCGTTCCAGTTCCCACGTGTACCGACAAGGCAATATCTGGATAGCGACGGGCGGACAGTGACCTGAGCCGTGAAACGCCACCCCGGAGCTTCACGGCGGCTTGGAACCCTCCGCCTACCGAGACAATGTCTCTCAATAACCGGAACGCGCAGGCTGTCGCAAAATGAACTCAGCGGTCGGACCGGCGTCGACGAGCACAAGC
>DAINCT010000543.1:0-3096 GCA_036732245.1 Chloroflexota bacterium
ATCCAAGGTGCGTGGCTCCGGCGGACGGATGCTCACCGACATCGTGGCGCTAGTCCGCTACACGCTCCACCAGGACGAGGAGCTGGTCCCGTTCCGGGATCAGGTCGACACACGTTTCGCCGCATGGTTGGACGCCCAGAAGCAGACGGGAGCGAATTTCACCGCGGATCAACTGCAGTGGCTGACGTGGATGAAAGAGAACATCGCCTCCGAGCTGGGGATTCGGACCGAGTCCTTCGAGTACACCCCCTTCGTCGAGCATGGCGGGATCGGCCGTGCCGTTCAAGTCTTCGGCGATCGGCTGGCCCCGCTCATGGATGAGTTGACCGAGGCGTTGGCCGCATGAGCACCTTGCCGAGGGGTTGGAAGGAGACGCCCCTGGGTCAAATCGCCGCGCTCCAAGGTGGATCGACCCCGAAAGGAGTCCTTAGTGCTCCCCCAGGAGCGATCCCGTTCTACAAGGTCGGAGACATGAACCGGAGCTCGGGCCATTTCATGGACGAAGCTCGGGTGACCGTCGCTCCACCGACCGCTGATTCGCTAGGCCTACGCGTCTGCCCCGCAGGCACTGTGATATTTCCCAAGGTTGGTGGGGCGATACACACGAACAAGAAGCGGGTTCTTAGCCAACCGGCCGCGTTCGATACGAACACGATGGGCGCAATCCCGAGCGATGCTCTCTATGCCCCGTACCTGTTCTACTGGCTTTCCAGTATTCGACTGGCCGACTTTGCCTATGGAGCCCCAATCCCGCAGGTTAGTCGCGCACGACTCAGCGAGCACCCGTTCTTGCTTCCTCCGCGCTCTGAACAGAAGCGGATTGTCGCTGCCATCGAGGAGCAGTTCTCCCGGCTCGATGCCGGTGTGGCGGCGCTTGAACGGGTGCGAGAGCGCCTACGACTCCTCCGCGACAAGGGGTTATTGGCACTCGTATCTGCGTCCGGAGATCTCCAGCGTTTAGGTGACGTCGCCGAAATTCGGCTCGGACGCCAGCGTTCGCCAAAGAACCACACGGGACCGCGTCTGCGTCCATACCTTCGTGCTGCAAACGTCACATGGAATGGGTTGGATTTGCGAGACGTGAAGTTGATGAACTTCAGTTCCCCTGAATCGTCCATTTATGAACTGCAGCGTGGTGATGTCCTGGTGGCCGAAGCCTCAGGGAGCGCGTCGGAGGTTGGGAAGCCGGCGATTTGGGATGGGAGTATTGCCAATTGTTGCTTCCAGAACACACTGCTGCGGGTTAGATCCGACCGATTCCTCCCGGAGTATCTCTACTTCGTCCTACTCGCACACGCGCGCGGCGGTACCTTTGCCCGGGCGTCGAGAGGCGTCGGTATCCACCATTTGAGTAAGTCCGGCTTGTCTGGATTGGCCGTTACTCTGCCAGCGCTTGCGCAGCAAGAGGCGATCGTGGGGCGGGCACGTTCGCTACAGACCGCCGTTGCGCGTCTACTCAACGATGTTGAGAAACAGTCGGCTCGAGTGCGCACGCTTAGGTCCGCCATTCTTGCCGCCGCATTCTCCGGGAATCTCGTCCTCCAAGATCCAAACGACGAACCCGCCTCCGCTCTCCTCGAACGCATCGCAGCGGAACGAGCATCATCTAATGGCCATAAACCGACACGCGTCGGCAAGCCACGAACCACCCGACCAAAGGTACCGGCATGAGTGACAGCGCCACCATCGTCCAAAAACTCTGGAACTACTGCAACGTCCTGCGTGACGACGGCCTGTCGTACCAGGACTACATCGAACAGCTGACCTTCCTGCTATTCCTCAAGATGGCGCATGAGCAGACCAAGCCCCCATTCGGCCGTCCGTCGATCGTCCCCGACAAGTTGAGCTGGGCTTCGCTGGTCCGCCTCGACGGCGACGAGCTAGACCTTCACTACCGCCACATCCTCGTCGAACTCGGCAAGTCACCAGGGACGCTCGGCGTCATCTTCCGCAAGGCGCAGAACAAAATCCAGGATCCGGCAAAGCTGAAGCGGCTGGTCTCGGACCTGATCGACAAAGAGCAGTGGATGACACTCGATGCTGATGTGAAAGGAGACGCCTACGAAGGTCTCCTTGCCAAGAACGCCGAGGACGTCAAGACGGGGGCGGGCCAGTACTTCACGCCGCGGCCGCTGATCAAAGCGATCGTCGATGTCATGAGGCCCAAGCCGGGAGACACCCTCTGTGACCCCGCCGCGGGCACCGGTGGGTTCCTGCTCGCCGCATACGACTACATGAAGCGGGGGCAGCTCGACCCCGACCAGAAGAAGTTCCTCCGTGACGACGCTCTACGCGGTTGCGAGATCGTCGATGCAACGGCCCGCCTCTGTGCTATGAACCTCCTGCTGCACGGCATCGGCCACCCTGAGGGGGACAGCCTCATCACCGTGGACGACGCCCTGCGCACCGCCCCTTCGGCTCACTTCAAGGTGGTGCTCACCAATCCGCCCTTCGGGAAGAAGTCGTCCTACAAGGTCATCACCGCCGAGGGTGATACCGAGTCCGAATCAATGAGCTATCTCCGTGAGGACTTCTGGGCCACGACGTCCAACAAGCAGCTGAACTTCTTGCAGCATGTGCGCTCGCTCTTGGAGATCAACGGTCGAGCGGCCGTCGTCGTCCCCGACAACGTCCTCTTTGAGGGTGGGGCCGGAGAGAGGGTCCGCCGCCTCCTTCTCGAGCAGTGCGATGTGCACACACTGCTGCGTCTGCCGACAGGGATCTTCTATGCCGGCGGAGTGAAGGCGAACGTCCTCTTCTTCGATCGGAAGCCACCCTCTGAGCAGCCATGGACGCGGCAGCTTTGGATCTATGACTTCCGGACGAACCAGAACTTCACGCTGAAGACACGGCAGCTGGTGCGATCCGACCTCGATGACTTCGTGGCCCGCTACAACCCCGACAACCGTCAGGAGCGAACGGAGACGGAGCACTTCAGGCCGTTCACGTATGACGAGCTGATAGCGCGGGACAAGGCTTCCCTGGACATCTTCTGGCTGCGGGACTCGTCGTTGGAGGACACCGACAACCTGCCGCCGCCCGAGGTGATTGCGGCCGAGATCGTCGAGGATTTGCAAGCGGCGCTTGCGGAGTTCA
>DAINCT010000544.1:0-3092 GCA_036732245.1 Chloroflexota bacterium
TGTGCCCTGCGCGTTTCCACGGAGCAACGGCTCAGTTGCTTCACTGATGTGCTTAAACATCGGGCCGCGTAGAGTTGCCATCACGGAGACGACCGCCAGACCACGCGCCTTAGCCAACATCGTTGACGCAGGCGTGACCGGTGTGGGTGGTGTCTTCAGGCTGCAATGAGAAAGCGAGTTCTCCATGAAACGTCTCGTCATACTGGCGACAATCCTCGGCCTGTCACTAACCGTGCCACAAGCGATCGGTGCCCTGCCTTCGGTCCATGCTGCTGGAGCGGCACGCGGCCACGGATATAAGACGTCGGCCGGCCTGGCCGAAGTGCACGGACTGACGACCGCGCGGCGACTCGTGCCGCTCGCGGTGGCCCGCCAAACCGTCGGATCCGGCAGCGTACAGAGTGCCGTGCAGTTGCAACTTCCGGCATCCGCCTTCCCTCCAGGTTCGTACCTGTACGAGGCGCACGAAGAGACGGCATCGCAGGCGGACGACTCCAGATTCAGCAGCCTGCACCAGAGCACGTATACCGCCCTGGGTATGCAGGGTGGGTGGTTTCAGTACTACACGACGCAGATTTCCGACGGCTTGTTCGACGTGCCGTATCTCGGATCGTACTATCCCTCGAGTAACGACGCCGGCACGGCGTTTAACGACGTCCGCAACAATCCGATCTTCGCCAATGGGGCGGCATGTACGTACGGAGACCAGTGCTACCAGGACTACATCGGGACCGTGTTTCCGGATGGCGAGTATCGAGGAGTCTTGCAGGTCATTCAGAGTTCCAACGCCCTGATGGAAGTCATGTCGTTCGTGCCCGCGGCCGATCTCCCATCCCGGCAGAATGAGATCCTCGCCAACGTGGATCGCGTGTCGGCCGCCTTCGTCCAGGCCACCGCTCTGTCCGCACCAACCCCTACGCCCACGGCCACCCGTGTGCCGTCGACCAATACCCCCACGAGCACTGCAACGACGCAACCCACTGCTACCTATACGCCTACTTCCACCGCGACCGCGACTCCCACTGCTACGCCCACCAACACACCGATTCCCCTGTTCGTGACCGTGCAACTCGGACATAAATCGGTGACGAGCGGGAAGAAACAGACCGTCTCGGTGTCGACCCTGGCGAGCGCCGCCGTGACGGTGGTGGTCACCTTCCCCGATGGCGTTAAGATGCGTCACACCGGCGGCGCGGACGCCGCCGGTCTCTACACCTGGTCGTTCAAACAACCGGCTGGACACAGCAAGGGGACGAAGCGCACGGCCCGTGTGCTGGTTACCGTCACTCATGGATCGGATGCGCCGGTGAAGGCCGGCGCGAGTTACACCATCCGCTAAGCCTCATTTCCTCCCGGCACGCTTCCTTCTCGGAGGAGGCGTGCCGGGATTCGTTACCCGCTAGGACATCAGTGCTAGAATGAACTAGAAACCGTCTGAAAAGATCATGAACGAGCCAATCTCTTGAGCATGAGCCGGCACATGGTGGCATAGATCATGGCCTCCTCGGTCTCTGGCAGCCGCTCATAGTCTTTGGACAAGCGGCGCGCTTGGCCGAACCACGAGAACGTTCGCTCAATGACCCACCGGCGCGGTAAATGCCGGAACCCCTTGGGACGCTGGAAGATGGTGGGATCAACCTCCTGCCCGGGAAAGACCCACATCCCCCGTGGACGTGGCGCATGCTTGACGATCTCGACGCTCCAACCCAGCTCCCGCTCGATCCAGGCCTTACCTGCGCCGGTATACCCCTGATCCAGCCAGATGTGGGCCAGGCGCTCGAACCGCTCTTTCATGCCCGCCAGGACCTGTGAGACGGCGGCGCGATCCTGGATGTCGGCAGCATGGACGGTCACGGTGAGGACCAGACCGAGGGTATCAACCAGCAGGTGCCGCTTGCGTCCACTGAGCTTCTTGCCACCGTCGTAGCCGCGGATGCCACCGACGCTGGTGGTCTTGGCCGACTGACTGTCCATGATGCACCCGCTCGGCTGAGGATTGCGTCCCTGCCGCGTCCGCTCACGTTCCCGCAGCGTGGTGTTGAGGTGTTCCCAGATGCCATCGATGCGCCAGGCCCGGAAGTAGTGATAGACCGTCTTCCAGGGCGGGTACTCGCGGGGCAGCAAGCGCCATTGGCAGCCGGAACGAACCACATAGAAAATGCCGTTCATGACGTGACGCCGCGTCCAGATACATGGACGCCCTCCTGGCTTCGCAGCGGGAATGAGCGGCTCCAGAATTGCCCACTCGGCGTTGGACAGGTCGCTAGGATAGAGACAGGGAGGCGAGGACATGCGAGACTCCTGGTAGGTGGTACTTCCAGAGTCTCACCTCGCCTCCTTTTCCGACAGTTTCTAGTGCTCTATTCCTCAAAGCGAGTAGACGAAACGACGGCGTAACAGCCGATGGGGGCGAGGCGGTCGTCCCCAGACCCACGGCTTGGCCCGTCGGTTGAGTTGGCCGGTGGCCAGTGTGGTGACAGCTTCAATCTCAGTGTGGTCGGCGAAGCTCTGGCCGGCAAACGCATGCCGCCGAAAGAGCCGCCACCATCCTTCGATGAGATTGAGCCAGCAGGCGCCTTTGGGAGTTGGTTCGAGGTGAACGCGCGGGTGGGCGGCCAGCCACTCCTGGATCGGCGCACTCGTGTGACTGGAGAGGTTGTCGGCGATCAGATAGAGGTCGCCATCCGGGTTGTCCTGGTCCACCGCATCCAGTAACGCTTGGAAGCCGGCGGTGTTGCGGGAGGATGCGGTTTGGGTGAGCGTCTGGCCATCACACGGGCGCAACGCCCCATACACCCAGACTTTGTCGGAACCACGACTGTAGTCCAGGGAAGCCTTGATCCGATGACCATCGGGCGACCAGCCGGGTACCGGTGGAAAGGTGCGAGGACTCACGGGACCAAGCTCGTCGACGGAGAGGACCGTCGCTCCCTCTGGCGGGTCGGTGTAGAGGGTGACGATCCTCGCTCTTTTGGGACAAAGTCTGGGTCGGTGCTCTCGGCCCAGGACCGAGGGTGCCGCCACCGTATCCCTTCCTTCAGGAGAATCCGCCGAATCTGGCTTCGCGCAACCGTAATGCCTTTCTCCTTGGC
>DAINCT010000545.1:0-3088 GCA_036732245.1 Chloroflexota bacterium
CCCCGGATCTACACCACGTTAGGGACATCACTGGAAGCCGGCCGATATTCCCGCCCCGCCTCCGAATTCGCCAGAGGCAACGCCAATATGACGCCAACTAGAAAGTCTAGGCCTGGAGCAGGTGACCTCCCACAATACGAACCACTCAGCCACGATCGCTGGGCCTCGCGTCAGCCTCAGGGAAATAGGGCGAAGACCCGATGCGGTCTGGGGCGGCTGGGCGATACCACAGTTGCCATCGAATGTTCCAAGGTACGAGTCAACGAACAGCAACAAACACAACCAATGCCCGGAAGGAGCAATAGCATGGCCGGAAAGGCAGTCGTCAGTCTCAGCACAGGCTTGGAGGATCCGGAAAAGGTAACCGTGGCGATGCTTGTCGCTGTCGGCGCCGCCGAATCTGGCCGGCCCACCCTCATCTTCCAGACCAAGGAAGCTGTTCGTCTCGCTCTGAACGGTGTCGCCGTTGGTGTCGCCTGCGAGGGATGTCCCTCTCTTCCGGACTTGCTTGCGCGCTACGAGAAAGCGGGTGGGACGTACCTCGTATGCCCGATCTGCTTCAACGCGAAGAAGCTCGACAAGGATGATCTGGTGTCCAATGCCGAGCTCGGCGGCACCGTTCAGATGTGGGAGTGGATTGGCGACGGGGCGACGTCGTTCAGCTTCTGAAAGGAGAAGTAGTGGTTGACTTGGCGTCAAGGTTGCGCGACCTGCCGGAGGCGCGCGGCGAGTCACCCTGGACAGGCTACGAATACGTGCGTGGCTGGGGCGTGTTCGCGCTGCCGTTCGATTCGGGGCATGTGCTCGCCCTGCGAGTCTTTCCTGAGAACGACTTCGCCGCCTATCGGACGGTTTGGCACCGGGACCCCGGCGGCCGCTGGTCGATATACGTCGACGGGCCGCGGCTCGACACCGCGTGTCCCCGCTATTACGGTGCGGCCTGTACCTCTGTCGCGTACGCGCGCATTGACCTGGAATGGCTGGGACCGGCGTCGCTGCGCGTCACCGTTGACGAACCACATCTGGAGTGGACGATGGCCGCCAGAGCATCTCCAACTCTACGGGTGCTCAATGCCATCTCTCCCCACCTCCCCAAATGGACATGGCGACGACGGGCCACGATTCGTGCGCGTGAGGTGATGGCGCGGCGGATCCTGGGGATGGGGGACATCGGGTTATCGGGAACGATGCCCAGTGGCCACGTCGGAATCCTCATGCCGGAGCGGATGTACTTTATTGGTGAATCAACCGCGATGCTCAACGACGAAGATCTCGGCCGTGTCGCGAAGGCCACCCCGAATCCACAGATCGGCGATGTTCGGTTGCCCGCCCGGGGAGTGTTTGCGATCGGCAGTGGTGCATGGCGGATACTCGACGCTGCCGAATATGCCCGAACGCGTGTCGAGTGTCAGCCACCCCGAGAGGCGGTCGATACACCAATTTGAGGAAGAATGATGGAGCAGCAGACCGTAGCTTGTTCGAACTACCACACGCTCCAAACGCGTCTCGCCCGGCTCGAAGCTCTTCTCATCTCCCTCAAACCCGTCAGTGCAAGTGGACTTCCAGGGAGCCTCTCACTACGCCGAGCCACCTGTCTAGCCGGCTCAGGGCGCCTGCCTGAGCACCGGGATGAGGCCTGACGCGGCCAACCGCAAGGAAACGCTGACCCTGGCCGGGCTGGTGTTCCCTATGCACGATGAAGTGAGACCCCCAGCGCGATGCTAGGGGTCTCTTTCAGGAAGGGAATGAGTTGCGAGACTGCCGCCATGCCATGCTGACCCAAGCCTTGCCGTGCCATACCGAGGCTACGCGTGCGCTGACCGTGCTTACCCGGCCGGGTGCGCTGCCTCAGGCGGTCGTGCAGCTAGCTGCCCAACGGTTTCCCGACGTAGTCGGCATAGCTCACATCGATCCACTCCGGCTCACCGTCGAGGTATTCCATCTGCTTGCGGAAGTCAGTGTCGGTCTCGGGCCGGCCGGCATTCGCCACATAGCTCTCGCGATCCTTGAAGTGAACGATCATCACGATCCGATCAGGATCCTTGTCCTCCCAAGCGACCTCGAATGAATGCATCCCTTGGCCGTACGCCTCGGCGCTGGGCACCATCTCCCGCATCACTTTCTCGTATTCCGCGCGACGTCCGGGCTTGATTTTGGCCCGCATGATGGTTCCGTACATGCTCTCCTCCTCCTACGCCCGCGAGGGGCCGAAGCGTTCAGGGGAGTATGTCGCAAAGTCGCGAGCCATTGGAGTGGTCGTGGCCTCGTCGATGGCGAACCGGAACGGTGGTCAGTACCCGATTTCACTCCGTTAGTCGGCGCGTGATCGCGCCAAACGCTCTAGGAACAAAGCTGTACGCTGGCGTGCGCGAGCCTGCTGACCCGGAGCCCGATCAGGCCGCTTCAGGTCGTGCTCACCTGAACGGCGTCCGGGACCGAAGTCACGGAGGGCGTCGCTGAGCTCGGTGCCATAGCTCGCGGTCGGGGTGAGTGCCGACACCAGGCGCAGCGTGTAGCCAGTGGGGTAGTGATCGCGGGCGGCCTTCATCATCGGCCAGAGCACGGCGTAGAAATCGTTGAGGCGGTAGACGCCGTCTTCGGGCATGAAAACCGGAGCCTTCGAATGGGTCCCAGAATTGGAAACCATGACCGATGAAGAGTGGCGAGACCTGCTACATCCAACTCTATGATGAGCTACTGATGTGCGCTCGGTTAGGCAGGCGCAGAGCGACGGAGAGGCTGAGCCATGACAGAGGAAAGCAACGCGGTCGAGGTGTCGCGCAGGATCGGAGCACCGGCAGCCCGCATCTTCGAGATCCTGGCGAATCCGCAACGTCACGTGGATTTCGACGGATCCGGCATGCTCCGGGGAGCCGTCCTCGACCGTCCCATCTCCGACGTGGGCGACACCTTCACCATGAAGATGCATCGGCTCGGAGACGACTACCTCATGCTCAACTATGTGGTGGAGTTCGAGCCAGATCGGCGCATATTTTGGGAACCGGCTCCCGGAGACCCTTCTCGGGCTGAGGGTAATGATCCATCCAAGGTCGGCATTCCTGCGGGCTACCGCTGGGGCTACATCCTC
>DAINCT010000546.1:0-1063 GCA_036732245.1 Chloroflexota bacterium
TTGTTGCCCTGCGCCGTGTCGCCGTTCACGTTTGTGCCGATGAGGTTCCCGAGAACCAGGTTGTGATTACCGCTCTTTATCTGAATACCAGACGTGAAATTGCCACTGACCAGGTTCACATCTGCGGGATTGGTTCCTCCCACAATCGCCGAATCAGATCCCTTGACCAGGATTCCGGAGCCATTCCCGTGTGACGTTCCATCTGGAGACACCCCGATAAGGTCACCGGCAATAGTTGCTCCGGGTGCATTCAGCAGCGCGATTCCGGCGCCGGAGCTGAAGTCTGTGACACTCACGCCGCGAATTGTGTCGCCTGATGCCGACCGTATCTGAAGACCGTTGCCTGAGACTCCCGACCCGTCTATTTGAATGGTCAAAATGGGGTTGACTCCGCCCGCTAGCTTTGCCGGCGGATTTCCCTTTTTCGGCGCCGGCGGCGTGGGCGTGGAGACAGGCGTCGTGGCTGCGGCGGTTGCCGCAAGTGTCGCGATGGCACCGGGCGCAGGCGTCGACGCGCTACCTCCGATCGCGGTACTGGTACCAGAAAGCACGGTTGCGGTCGGCGACGGACTCGGTATCGAGGCCTGCGTCCCAGTATTGGGCCGCGCACCTGCCTGCGAGAAACCATCGATGACCGAGTCGCTCACCGTGAGAGGAGGAAGCGCGTGCGTCAACGTGATTGTGCAGACGGCGGCTGGGTAAGTCGAGGACGCCGGCCTACAGTTGGGTGCAGTGAGTGGGATAGCGAATACGATGGTATGCGCTACCCCACTTTGGTCCGCGCCGAGTATCGCGCAGCGTAGCGAAAAGTCCGGCTGACCTGGACCCGACTTGCAGGCGGCGGTGTCGAGCGTGGTGGTCACTGTGAGCGTCGACGGCAATGCGGTCGCAGTAGGCCGAGGAGTACGTGTGGGAATTGGCGTGCGCGTGGGCACTGGGGTAGGCGTTCTCTGGGACGTGGGCGTGGAATGGACCGTTGGTCTGCAATTCCGCGTACACTGCGCGGTGGCTTTATGTGCGGAGACGGCGCCGCCACGGGGCAGAAGCGACCAACCGAGAGAGA
>DAINCT010000546.1:1073-3088 GCA_036732245.1 Chloroflexota bacterium
AATCTAGGTCGTTGAATCAAACGCTCCACTATTTCGGGCCCCCTTCCGCTTCCTCACAAGAGTGCAAACACTTGAGTTCCCGGTTTGTGGCCCGGGCCGGCACGCTTGACGGCATAAAACGATCGCTAGGCTGATACTAGGCCGGATTGTAGCGAATGTCTAGAGGTAAATGGAAGGACCATGGAGGAACGCTCGCTGACAAATAAAGGAATCTGAGTAGGAGCTAACGACCTCTTGCAATGTCAAGAGTTTCGACATATGCTCAATGCATTCACTCCGGCGCACCGTGGCAGGAGGGCTCTATGATTCGACCGGCGCCATTTGTCGCCCTGGGCTCGCTCTTGCTCTCACTGGCGCTGACAGGTCAAGCCAGGAGCGCCGATTCCTTGACTGCGTGCACTGCAGGCACGCCCTGTACACCCATTCAACATGTCGTGTTTATCGTCAAAGAGAATCGTTCTTTCGACAGTATATTCGGTACGTATCCTGGGGCCATCGGAGCAACGACATTTACGAATTCCAGTGGTCAGGTGCTTCCGTTAAATCACCAGCCTGAGGCCCTCCTGACAGACATCAACCATTCCTGGACCGGGTATCAGCTCGCATCCGACTCAGGGAAAATGGATAAGTTTTCAGGAGAATCAGGGGCTATGCAGAATGGCATCGACGAGGCAGATTCGCAGCTTTACCAGTCGGATATCCCGAACTACTGGACGTACGCCCGAGATTTTACCCTAACCGACGAGTTTTTCTCCGAGATTGCCGGTCCAACCTTTCCGAATCACCTTTTCACCATCGCGGCAAATGACAACAATGTTATGACCAGCCCCGGGGTCGGGGCGCCTCCAAACAATGGTTGGGGATGCGATCAGGCTTCGATCAACCGCGTCGAAGAGATGAATGCGAAGGGACAGACGACCAGCGTCTTTCCGTGCTTTGACAATGCAACTCTCGCCGACAACCTCGACAGACACAGCATCCCGTGGAAGTACTACACGTCGCTTCAGGGCCAGCCCGGCTATATCTTTTCCACGTACGATGCCATCAAGCACATTCGGTACGGCCCTGACTGGGTGAACGATGTTCTTGACCGGCAGCAATTCTTGACCGACGCCATGGCCGGAACGCTCCCTGCGGTCAGCTGGCTCACCAACCTCAACAACGACCATCCGCCAAACAGTATCTGCACGGGCGAGAACGAAACAGTCAGTTACATCAATGCGATCATGAGCAATCCCACGGAGTGGGCACATACGGCTATCGTCTTGGTGTGGGACGACTACGGCGGATTCTTCGACCATGTGATCCCGCCAAAGGGACCCAATCCCAGGATCGAATACGGCGGCCGCGTCCCGGCCATCATCATCTCACCGTATGCCAGGCGGGGCTACGTCGACCACACCATGTACACTTTCAGTTCGATGCTCAAGTTCGTCGAAGACTTGTGGGGGCTACCATCCCTAACCTCGATGGACGGGCAGGCCAACGATATGTTCAACGCCTTTGACTTCAGCCAACAGCCCGCAACCCCCCTCTCTCTGCAGACGCGCGACTGCACTACAGCTGTTTCAGCCAGTCGCACAACCGGGGCCCCTAGCTTCGTCGGAAATCGAGACTAACTGGCGACTCGTCTCACGATTTGCAGAAGTTGTTGACGGCGTCGCTCCAGCGAGAATCGCGTTTCGATAGATACTGCAATCGCCTTGCGTTCGTCCGCGGACACGTGCAGCGCGTCCTTCACCGCACGGGCAATTGCTGCCGGATCGTGCTCATCAATCCAGCGTCCAAACTCGCCGGCAACTTCGGGCAACGCGCCTCGCCGTGAGACGACTGGAATGCAACCGGCGAGCATCGCCTCAGCAAGCGCGCAGCCGAATCCTTCGTGCGCCGACGCCTGCACGTACGCCGATGCGCTGCTCCGGAGACGATTGAGTTCCGGTTCCGGCATGAAACCAACAATCTCGACGTTCGGGGTCGCGATCTCCGAGCCGTAGCAGCCGAAATCGGCGAAGCCG
>DAINCT010000547.1:0-3077 GCA_036732245.1 Chloroflexota bacterium
GAAGTCGGTGCCGGTCGACCTCTCGATGTACGATTTGTCCTCTCACCGGCTGTCGCAGCTCAGCCACAACGCGTCCCCAAACTCCTCGAGTCTCTACCCGCGCCTCAGCGGCCGGTATCTACTGTTCGAGCAAGGCCCGTTCGACTCGGACAGCGGAACTCCATATCTGGTCGATCTGTCCAGCAGACAGGGGAGCGCGACGCGGCGCTGGTTCAGCAAGTACCGGTTCTGGCGGCTTGGCAAGGGCGGCCTGACCAATACCCAGCTGGGAAATGGGCTGATCTCGTGGGGCGACGGGCGGATCCTGGATGTTACGCGGGGGAAGATCTGGACCTTTGGCTTTCGAAGCTGGAGAGTCGACGCGATCGCCGGGCGGACCGTATTGGTGGAGCGAATTGACCCGACAAACGGGCATGTTTCGTACGCGGCGTGGCGTTTTCCGGAGGCGTGTTCGGCTTCCGGGTTTTGAGACGGACTCGCAATGGCCGAGATACTGCTATTCCACCACGCACAGGGCCAAACATCCGGATTTCTTGCGTTTGCGGACCAGCACCGCGAAGCCGGACACACGGTGCACGCCCCGGATCTCTACGACGGCAACACGTTCGTCGCGCTCGACGAAGGCGTTGGGTACGCACGGCAGGTCGGCTTCGACACGATCCTCGAAGCTGCTCATGCAGCGCGTGCTCAGCTTCCTCAACAACGTCGAGTAGCTGCCGTAGTTCACGGCCGGGTGAGTCGCAGGATCTGCTTCCACACGACGCCCGTGTCGATCAGCCACCGCCTGCTGTTGACGGCGAGTCCCAGGCACGCTCCCGGGCCGATCTCGTATGCGTGCACGGCGGAGCTATCGGGGCGAATGAAGGCCAACCAAGCAGGGCCACCGAAGCGAGCTGCACCACCGCCGAGGCAGAGGGCTGGGACCGTGTGGTACCCGCCCACGCTGTTGATGGCGGAAACTAGTCGCCGGATTTCAGTTCGGTCGCGTACCGTGGTGTGAACCACGCGCTGGACCAAGCTGCTGTTTGGAAGGATATTGCGGGGACGCCTCCGAGCGATGCGCACTTGAGTGAAAGGACCGTGCAGATAGGAGGCGGCAGGGCGGGGCGGGTAGATGATCCACTCCACGCCGTAACCGATGTAGCTGCCGTCAGATGCACCATGTCCGTAGGACATCTCGACCGACAGATCCGGATTGGCGTTGGAGACGAAGGTCCGGCCGGCCGTGAAGACCGAGGCATTCCCATTCCAATAACCATTTGTGTGCCAGCCACACGCCGGGAGATGGGAGCGGAACCAGGCACTAACGATAGTAGCGCTGTCGGAAGACTGATACTCGGCGCCGGCGGTTTGCAGGTATGCGCTGAGCAGAGTTTCAGGATAGGGTGAGGCGGCCCAGGGCGAGAGTGGGGTGGCCTCTGGGTAGGGCGGTAACGAGACCGAGAAACTACCACGTGGCGCGTCCGGAGCAGCTTCCGAAGCCGGCGCCGGTTTGCTCCCCGCCCGATTGACGCCCGGATGCACGTCGAGCGTTAGACCAGCACATGTGGCTGCGGTAGCGGAAGCCGCCCGAGTTCCTGGCGCATTTGGAGCTGAAACGCCCAGCAGCGACGCAGCCAGAAGTGTGACCATCCAGCAGGATTTGAGGCTGAGAGGGCGCATGCATCCGACCTTGGAGGCGGTTTTTGGAAGCCTGCGGCAGCGCCAAGACAACGTTCCGTGTCGCGCCGGCCTCCACCTATGCCAACGCAGTCAAGTGAGATCTGTGACGCTCCCTCGAACGTCATACTCTGGGTCGGATTCACCACTAGGCTTGGCGGTAGCACGCGAAAGGCCGCGCATCCACATCATCGATTGGGGACGGCCCATCGCAACTCGCTCCTCGCGCGTGCCGCGCATCGCCCAGGTCTGATCGGCCACGTGCCGCGCAAATCCATTACCAGGGTTAAGAGACAAGCCTGCCCCTAGTCTTCGGCCTGCTTCGTTTCCTCCACCCGCGATTCGAGAATTGCCAGGTCCCGATTGGCGTAGCGACCATGCTCCCACTCCTCGTCGAGGATAACGTGCAGGCAGCCGAGCACTGACTGCGCTTCCGCCGGGTGACCTTCGGCATCGGGAGGCTGACAGACTCGCTCGAGCTCCTCCGGAGTGAGCCCCTCGATCGTCTCTCTCACCGCGTCCATCCGCTCGCGCCGCACTGCCAGCACTTCGTCCGGCGAGGGATGCGCGTCGGGCTCGATCCCGATGCTGGCCGGATCGGTCAGGAACGACCCTGCAAGTCCCCAGGGGTGATACGGGCGAGGCTCGCCCTGAAGCATGCGGAAGAGCCAGCCGTCAGTCGCGAAGACCAGGTGGCGAAGCGTTTCGACGAAGCTCCATTCGCCGTCGACACGTTCGTGCAGCAGCGGTTCCGGCAGCCGCCGCGCACGGGCCACGGTCCTCCCCCAAACTTCTTCGATCAGCCCCCACGCGTCCCTTAATCCCTGCGGATCGGTGGCGCGCAGCTTCACACGTTCGGGGAATTGTCGGTCGAGCTCGGCCTGCACCAGGGGCTCGACGTCGACTCCATTCACCCGCATCCCGCCGATGAACCCGGAGATGTCGGCGTTGAGCAGAAAGCCGTCCGTGACCCTGGTTCCCACGAAACTGCAGGAATGCAGACGCGCGCCGGAGAAGTTTGCGTCGTCCAGGCGCTTTCCTCGGAAGTCCGTCTCGTCGCTCGCTGCCATTCTTCTGCCTCAGCTCAAGGACTTGTCCGGGTAAGCGCCGGGCCGAGATATAGCGGGCCGGAAACCGGCTGCAGCTCCAGGTGTCGCCTGGCGGCCTCGACGAGTATTCGTAGATCTGCGTCCAGGCCGCGGCTTATGAAGAGCCGCGCGACCCTCCACCATCCGCGCGGAGCAAACTGCAGATCCTCGTGCAGTGACGATCCGCCGCCGTCCGGCACCCGTTCGACCGTGAAGGTGTAGGTGAAGCTACCCTGTCTTCCCAGGCCGGCGATGCTGACGACGTGCGGCGGCTCGAAGCGTGTGATCTCCAGCTTCAACTGGCCAAAGCGGCGATAGCTGCCCTCGTAC
>DAINCT010000548.1:0-3076 GCA_036732245.1 Chloroflexota bacterium
TCCCTCCCATGGTCCCGGCCGAGGCCCCTATCGGCGCAAAGTACGCCCCCTGCTCTGCCCGCAGCCTGTCACAGAGCCTTCCCTCAGGGACCTCAACATCGCCATACGTCAGCACCTGATCGCGTGCGACGTCACGCTTCAGCCGGCACCCCTCGGCGAGACCCATCGGCAGCAGATTCTGCGCCGTCACAACGTCGGCGTTCTCACACTGACCGTAGGTTAGGTACCAACCGATGCCGTCCAGCGTCTCTCCGGCCCTGAGGTCGATCTTGGCCGTGGCGACGACATCGACCACGGGTCCGCCCAGCGGTGCCATCACGGCATCGCCAAACAGCACGGCCCGCGCAACAGACAGTGGCGCCTCGAAGTGACAGAGGTGGTACGGGACGTAGAAGCTATAGAGCGGCCCTTCGCCCAGCTTGTAGAGATTCAGGTAGTGCCGCTGCTTGGGATCATCGTGCGTCGCAAAGACGAATACCCCCGGACTGGGCTTGGCGCCAACCACGTAATCGACGATGCCGCCGAGCGCCATTAGTTCGTCGACGTCGTACATCTTGGTCATTTGATCGACGTGGCCATCGAACTCGTAGCCGATCATGCCCCGCCGAGCCACCGTCATGCCAGTGCCGTTGGCCACGATTGCCTGCTCAAATGAGATCTTCGTGCCATCGGCAAAGCTGGTCACCATATGGGCCGTTTGCCCCCACCGCTCGGCAAACGCCGCCTGTGTCGTGGGATTTCGGAATCGGTCCTGCAAACCCTTGATGTTGCCGCATACCAGTGGGCGCAGGCCAATACCGCGAACGAACCGGTAGAGGTTCATTTGTACGCCGGGCTGATCCCCGTCGCTCGTGGTGAGCACGACTCCCTGCCGGTCCGCGTAAACCTTGAGGATGGGCCCCACGGTCGAATCCAGCTCCGCATTCATTAGAATGACGTGCTTACCGTGCTCGATCGCTTCCATAACGATGCGGGCACCAAACTCAATCGTGCCGGTGACCTCGATCAAGGCATCAATGCCTGCGGCCTGGCAGAGAAGGGTGGCGTCGTCCGTGATGGCCTGTTGCCCTCGGCGGATCGCATCCTCCAGAGCGGAGGCCGTCCCGACGAGCTGAACGTCCTCCATGCCTGCCTCAGCGTAGGCCCGCCGCGCCCCCGCCAGGGTTCGGTTCGCGATCGCGACGAGGTCCATCCCAGGCACCGAGTTGATAATTTGGTTCGCGATTCCCCGACCCATGAAGCCGGCGCCGACCATACCAACCCTGATCGGGTTGCCGGCCTCGGCCCGCGCCTGGAGAGCTCTATCGACGATGATCATGACCGCCCTCCTCGCGCCGCCGACCCGAGCGACCAGCTTGCATCCTTTTGAGAGAGAACCGTGACCGGCAACGGCCAGCTGATACCAAACGCCGGGTCGTCATACCGTACGCCCCGCTCGCACTCAGGGGCGTAAAACCCGCTCAACTGGTAGAGCACCTCCGCGCCGTCGGTGAGCGTCTGATAGCCCACCGCGCACATCTCTGGAACGTACAACGCGCGCCGGTTTTCCGCGGTCAGCTCCACGCCGATATGCGAGCCATAGGAGGGCGATTCCGGGCGCATATCGACCACGGCGTCGTAGATAGCACCGCGAATGCAACGGATCAGTTTCGCCTCCGTGGCTGGAGCGACCTGATAGTGCATTCCCCTGAGTGTGCCACGCGCGTAGTTCATGGACAGGTTGCATTGAGCGAAGTGCCCCATCAGGCCCATCGCCGTAAACTCGTTCTGGCAAAATACGCGCGCAAAGAATCCGCGCTCGTCATCCTTGGGTTCGAGCTCTACCAGAAACATTCCCTCAAGCTTGGTACCCGTAAACCTCACCGTTTCCTCCCATACCCGTCGGTTCTGGCTATCGCATGGATCCTCAGTCCATGTACGGGACCAGAACCTGCGAACCATAGACCTCGTGTCGAACCGATATTTCAGCGAGCTCGCTCAAGGAGCGCCGCACCGCCTCTCGGTGTTCTGATTTGACGATTAACATTAGAAAGCCCCCTCCACCCGCACCGCAGATCTTCCCGCCCTCCGCGCCCGCCTGCATTGCACGTCGATACCACTCATCAATCCGCTCGGTGGTGATCGTCGTCGCGAGTCCGCGCTTGCGCTGCCACGTTTTATCGAGTATGTAGCCGAAGACACTCGCATCGAAGGCGGACGTGGCTACGAGCTCCTGCAAGGCATGGGCGTGGCCCCGCATCTCGAGCAGCGAGTCAGACTTCATCAGCGTCTGCTGCTTCTGGTCTGCGAGGACCGAGCTCGTATCCCGTTGCATCCCGGTCCAGAACATCATCACGTGGTCGAATAGATCGCTCATGCCGCGGACCGGTAGAGGTTGCGGCTCTACGCTGACGGCGCCGTCGGGGTAGAAGCGAAAGAAATTCAACCCGCCAAATGCAGCCGCATACTGGTCTTGTTTGCCGATCGGTTGTCTTAGCACCTCGATCTCGATATACGAGGCTTCTTCTGCGAGTTGTCCAGCAGAAACTCGTTCACCTCTATAGGCATGTAAGGCATGGAGCAGGCCCACAGCGAAGCTGCTCGACCCTCCTAAACCCGAGGACGCGGGGACATCCGACACCGTGCTGATGTAAATAGGAGGCTCGATCTGCAGGAAGCGCAGGCACTCCCGAGCGATATTGTTCTCCAATTCATCGATCGATTGAACTTGCTCTGTCTTGGAATAGTTTACCCTGATCGGCTCGTAAAAGAGCTCGCTGTGGCGCTTCACGGTCACGTAGACGTACTTGTTGATCGCGCAGCTCAGCACGGCGCCGTACTGCTGTTCGTAGAATTCAGCCAGATCAGTGCCACCACCGGCGAAGCTGATTCGCAACGGCGTGCGGGTCACGATGACACCCTGCCGCGAGTTACCAGGCTGGTGCGCGTGTACCGAAGCGGCATTGGCAGCGTAGAGCTTCGCGTAGCTAGCCATGTTTCAGCGTCCAGTCGTATGGGATATCATTGACGAAGGGATCGATGCGTACGATTTCCTCTGGGTCATGCGGTTCCGTGGCGCAGTTCGCGAGAATCACCA
>DAINCT010000549.1:0-3070 GCA_036732245.1 Chloroflexota bacterium
GCCGGTTTAAGTGCCTTATTTACTCGAGCGTCGGCGCCGCCACTGATCGATATACACCGCGATGATGATCGTGGCTCCCACCAGCACTTCCTGCCAGAACGGGTCGATGCCATTGATCACGAACCCGTTCTGCAACACGGTCGGAATAAACGCTCCGATCAAGGTGCCGAAGATTGTGCCTACACCCCCAAAAAGGCTGGTGCCGCCAATTACAACAGCGGCAATGCCGTTGAGGTTATCAGTACTATGCGACGAAATGTTTTCGGTCCCGAAACGCGCCAGGTCGATCAGACCGGCCACTCCGCATAGAAAGCCGGTCAGAGCATACACCTTGATGAGGTGCAGATCCACGGGCACCCCGGAACGGCGTGACCCCTCTTCGTTACTGCCGATGGCGGCCGTATAGCGTCCGAATCGAGTCTGCTTCAGAAGTACGTGGGCGATGACTATGGCGACCAGGGCAATAATGACCGGCACGTAGATGCCGAGAATGGAGCCGTTGCCCAGGCTATTCTGGAAATCGGTCGGCACTGAGGAAAGATTGGTGCCACCGGTCAGAAGATCGGCGCCGCCGAACGCCATGCCCAGCGTCCCGAGGGTCACGATAAATGGCGGGAGTCGGAGGAATGTCACCATGAGTCCGTTGAGCAGCCCCCAACCGGTGCCCGCAGCCAGCGCGACAACAATACCCAGCGGAATCGCCGTCGAGGCATGCGGGAACTGGAGGTTGTCCACCTGCGCCGGCGTGCCGGAAAAGTGCAGCATGACGAGGCCGCCTGCCACGCCGGAAAAGACCAGGATTCCTCCGACGGATAGATCGATGCCGGCCGTCACGATGACGAAGGTTTCGCCGATGCCCAGCAGAATAACCTCAGACGTATCGAGCGCGATGTTTTTGAAGTTCGTCGTCGAGAGAAAGGCGTGATTCGGCGTGGTGATCGAGAAGTAGATAATCAGTGCCAGCAGAAAGAATAGGATCCAAAAGTTGGCCAATGCCAGCACCATCAACCGTCCGGTGCCGGCACGCGGCGGCGGCGCGTCAATTTCGAGCGGCGCCTGCGGTGGAAGCGGAGTCGATGGGCTCGCCATAGTCAGGCGCTCCCCGTCGACAGGTACTGCGATTCGGCTCCCGTCATCATCGTGACGATCGTTTCCATGCTGGTTTCCGCCTTGGTAAAGTTCGCCACCGTCTGTCCCAACCGCATCACGGAAATGCGGTCCGAGACTTCGAAGATTTCCGGCAAGTTGTGACTGATCATGATGATCCCGATGCCGCGAGCGCGGATCTCACGGATGAGTTGCAATACCATGAGAGACTCGCGCACGCCGAGCGCCGCAGTTGGTTCGTCCATGATCACGATGCGCTTTCCCCAGGCCACGGCGCGGGCCACTGCCACCGCCTGACGCTGGCCGCCCGATAGGGATAGGACGGGTTGCTCCACCGATTTGATGCCTATTTTGAGGTGGCGCATCTCCTCTTCGGTGCGGCGTCGCATCGCTCGCTTGTCGAGAAAGCCCATCCATCCCAGCGGCGGCGGGAGCATGGTTTCTCGTCCGAGGAAGAGGTTCGATGCTGCATCGAGATGCCCGGCCAACGCCAGATCTTGATACACCGTTTCGATCCCTTGGTCACGCGCTGACTGTGGATTATGAATGGTGACGGCGCGACCGTCGATGAGGATCTCGCCGGCATCGGGCTGCAATACGCCGGAAAGGATCTTGATGAAGGTCGATTTGCCGGCGCCATTGTCGCCGACGATGGCATGCACCTCGCCCTCGATGAGCTCCAGGTTCGCGTCCCGTAGCGCCACGACGCTACCGAATCGTTTCTGGATCCCTGTTGCCTGGAGGAGAGGCGATTCCGACATGAAGACCTCGCAATATGGGGCACGGTACGAGGACAATGGGCCGCAGAGCGGGACGGGGACGCCTGATTCAGCAGCTTACCACACGCCCGGACCCGGCATCGTGGCGCCGGTCATGCGCCTGCGGTATATCGATCCTGCGCATATTGGACGTGGTAGAGCAGGCGGTCGATGGTCATGCCGAGCGCGTCGGCATGCAGCACCAGATCATACAGCAGATACGCGAATTCCTCTCGCGGAGTCGCGTGGACCCGGGGTGTCGCCAGCGCCAGGTCGGCCGCTTCCCATTCGAGCAGACGAACGCGCGCCGCGTCCTCGCGGGCTTGATGGCCGGCGTTAGCCTGAACTTCCGCGTCCTGCGACGTGTCTGGTCGGAGCGGGCGAAGCGGCACGCCACCCAAGTCGCGTCGCACATCCTCGATCAAGTGATGAGTGCGAGCCACAATCTCGTTGGTCTGCGAAGACTGTTGATGCAAACGCTGCAGTATCTCTTCCTGCCGCTGCAGGGCACTTGCACGCTGTTCGAACGTCGAGTCCATTGCCATCTCGCAGCTCCCTGTCCACCACCGCACCGGCTCAGCCGATGGCTTCGACACGGTTACGGACACAGATGGCGGCGTGTCCGCAAGGAGCCCCAAGGACGCTAGCGGCGTTAGAGGACTTCTCCCAAGAATAGCAACTGAATGTGCGCGTTGCCTTGAAATGGAGTGTCTATTGCACATTAGAACTACGTCGGTTCGAGTCCGCGGATTGCGCTGGGCGCCTCACCGTGCGTGCCGGCGTCAATGAAGACGTTCAGGTCACTGCAAACAAAATTCATTACCCTCCGGGTCTTGCATGACCACCCAGTACTCGCCGGTTTGGTCGAAAGTCTGCACTCTGGCGGCACCGAGTCGCATCACACGCTCTACCTCGGAGTCCACACGGTTACGTCGCTGCTCGGCCGGTAAACTCGCACTCACGTTCACATCCAGGTGAACCCTATTTTTGGCGCTTTTCGGCTCCGCGACTTTTTGAAAAAAGAGCCGTGGTCCCCTTCCATCCGGGTCGACGATCGCATACGCCGAATGCCACTCCTCCTCCGGCACGCCCTGTGCGCGCAGAAACGCGGGCCAATCCGGATACCCAACCGGCGGTGGCTGCTCCTGATAGCCCAGTACCTCTGCCCAGAACGCTCCTTCAGCCTCCGGATCGGCACAATCGTA
>DAINCT010000550.1:0-3063 GCA_036732245.1 Chloroflexota bacterium
GTCCTGCAGGTGCGGGCACCGGCGGCGATGCGCGGCAGGCCCAGCGCACCAACCTCTCCAAGACGCTGCAGACCGTCCTCACTTTCCACCCCGACTTGTCCGGCAATCATGCCTTCGACATGCTCGGCGGCTACGAGTACAACGACTACTCTCTAACCGAGTTCATCGCCGAGGCCCAGGGTTTCCTCACCGACGCGTTGGGCTACAACGGACTGAGCACCGGCAGCAAGCTCATAACGCCAGGCTCGAACCTCGAACAAAGCCGACTGGTCGGCTTCTTCACCAAAGCGAACTACAGCTTCAAGGACAAATATTTCCTGACCGGCTCGTGGAGAAAGGACGGCTCGTCGCGGTTCGGAATTGGCAACAAGTGGGCGACGTTCCCGGCCATCTCGGGATCGTGGCGCCTCAGTCAGGAGAGCTTCATTCCCAAGGGTCCATTCACCGAGCTCCGGCTTCGCGCGGGATGGGGCAAACTCGGCAACCCGGGTGTCCCTCCGTACGCGTCGTTGATCAGACTATCGGCCGATGCCAATTCCCGTTACGTGTTCGGGGATCAGGCGGTCGTCGGTTTCGTCCCGGTCAACAACGCCAATCCCGACCTCAGGTGGGAGACGACTACTCAGACCAACGTCGCACTCGATTATGGCTTCGGTAACAACCGCTTCAGTGGCAGTCTCGAGTACTATGTGAAGAACACCCACGACCTGCTGCTGAGAGTTCCCGTACCGCAGCCAGCCGTGGTCAGCGACCGACTCCAGAACATCGGAAAGATGAGCAACAAGGGAGTCGAGTTCTCACTGGACGCGCAGGTGCTCAACCGACCGACCTCGAATTGGAGCGCGGGTGTCGTGTTTTCGGCGGACCGCAACAAGGTCATCGATCTTGGTACGACACCGTTCTACATCACCGGCATCATGAGCGGGCAAGGTCAATCGGGTGCTCCGTCACAGCGCATCCTGCCGGGTCAGCCGCTCGGTACCTTCTATGGTCCGCAGTACGTCGGCGTGTGCGTGTCAGCGTGCGGGCCCGGTCCCGATGGAATCCCCGGAAACGCCGACGATCCCAAGGTTGGCCAGGAGCTCTTCAATCATTACACGGTCGATGCCAACGGCAAGCTCACACTCAGTCCGAACAGGACAGCCGGGACCTCCTTGGGCGGCAATGATTTCGTGATTCTTGGAAACGCCAATCCGAACTACACGGTCGGGCTTCGTACTTCCGGCAATATCAGCAAGTTCGATTTCAGCATGCTTATCAACAGCCAACACGGCCAGAAGGTGCTGAACGAAACGGCGCTCGTTTACGCGACGAAATCCAACGCCAAGAACAACAAGGGCTTCCTTGCGTCTGCCTTGACCGACGGCGTTGGCCCATTAGAGCCGTCGGTTTTCTCGAACCGTTTCATCGAAGACGGCTCATTCTGGCGGCTGCAGAATGTCACGGTGGGGTACACGTTCGACCTGCCGGCCTTCACCGGCACTGCCAGAAACAGCAGGGTTTATCTGTCGGGTGACAACCTGCTGCTGAGTACCAGCTACACCGGTTACGACCCGGAGGTATACACCGACGCGGGTCTGGCATCACGCGGCATCGATTATCTTCACTATCCGCGTGCTCGCACCTTTACTGGAGGCTTCCGTGTCGCTTTCTAGGAATTCAAATATGATAAAGTCGATCGGATTCGCGGGCGCCCTCGCCGCGTTCCTGCTCGCCCCTGCGTGTACTGATCTCACAGAGGTGCCACAGAGCTCGATCACTCCGGACCATTTCTACCGGAATGAAACCGAAGCAGTAGGCGGTCTCGCGTCGGTGTATGCGTCGCTCCGCGACTTCGCCAATGGATATTACGAGGGCACCGAGGTCTCGACGGACGAGATCATCGTACCAACGCGAGGCACAGACTGGTACGACAACGGTAAATGGCTGGACCTACACCACATGACATGGACGGGGAACAGCCCGGGCACGCTCGGCAACATCAACGATGCCTGGAACCAGTTGTTCAATGGTGTCGCCCGTGCCAACGTCGTCCTCGACGCAATGCAGAGTGTGAGCTTCGCGACCAAGCCCGGTATCGTCGCCGAGCTGAGAGTACTGCGCGCCCTGTATTACTACGCGCTGCAGGACCTGTTCGGCGGTGTGCCGATAGTTTGCTCTGAGAAAGCGAATCCCACCTGTAGCGGAATCGCGATTGAAGCACGCGCCCGAAACACTCGCGCCGAAGTATTCAATTTCATCGAATCCGAGCTGATCGCTGCGCGTCCGGATCTGCCAGCGACATGGAGCGCATCGATGAATGGGCGGATGACGCAGGGCGCTGTTGATGCGATCCTCGCCAGCCTTTATCTGAATGCACAGGTGTTCACTGGCACCGTCACGGCGGCGGGACTCCAGAAGGGCACCGCCAGGTGGCAGGACGCGGTGACCGTCTCCGATCGCATTCTCAATTCGGGAAATTATTCGCTCGCCACTGATGCGTCGGTTGCATGCACACAGGGACCCGGATGCGGCTGGAGATCCAACTTCCGGGCCGACAACGGTAACTCGACCGAGAACATCCTGACCGTCAAGTACCTCAACCAGCCAGGTCTGGGCCTCCACTTCGTGATGGAGTCGTTGCACTACAATCAGTATTCGGGCGGCTCGACGCCATGGAACGGCTTCTCTACGCTGGCTGAGACCTACCGCGCATTCGATCCGGCAGACGAACGCAGGCAGATCTTCCTCGCTGGCCCGCAAGTCAATCAGGTTACCGGGCTGCCAGTGACGGATCGCGCCGGAAACCCGCTCTTCTTTGATTCGACTATCGTGGACGACACCAAGGCGGCAGAAAACATTGGTGTCCGAATTGTCAAGTGGCCGGTGGATCCGAATCACCTGGATGAGAATAATGGCAACGACTACGCATTGTTCCGGCTGGCTGAGATCTATTTGATCAAGGCCGAGGCGCTGAACGAGTTGTCACCAGGCAACGGGCCCGCGGCGGTAGCACTCATCAACACTGTACGCGACCGCGTATTCTCGCCGCCGAAACCGTTGGCAACGACGCTGACGCAGCAG
>DAINCT010000551.1:0-3056 GCA_036732245.1 Chloroflexota bacterium
GGAGAATGATAAGCGCGATGGCGAGCACGAGTTGCTGGGCACGCTTGCCCGTTCCCAGGATCCCAAATCGTCTCTCGGTCGTGGCGGATCGGCTCGGACCTTGTGCGGTTACATCTGCATCCATAGTGTCCCTCTCGTTATTCGTAGCGCAGCGCCTCAATGGGGTCCAGGGCGGCTGCTCTGCTTGCTGGGTAACTTCCGAAGAAGAAGCCGATGGCCACTGAGACGACCAGGGCTAGAAGTACCGAGGATTTTGTGACCTGGGTCGTCAGGGGCGACGACGTCGACGCCGTGACAATAGGGAGCAGGTCCGCGACTCCATATCCAGCCGCGACCCCAAGCAGCCCGCCCACACCGCTCACCATCACGGCCTCGATCATGAACTGCACCAGGATGTCCCGATGTCGCGCGCCAACCGCCTTGCGCAGTCCAATTTCACGCGTGCGCTCAGTGACTGTGACCAGCATGATGTTCATGATGCCGATGCCTCCAACCAGGAGCGACACTGCAGCGATGGCTGCCAGCAAGATGGTGAAGACATCCGTGACACTCGACGCCGTCTGAAGAATTGAGGTCTGATTCAGAACGGTGAAGTCCGGTTGCGATCGGGTGGACAAATGATGCAGCCGCGAGAGGAGAGCCGTAACCTCGGCTTGAGCAGCCGTCATGGTGCTCTGGTCCTGGGCGATTACGTCAATGGTTGTTACGGAGTTACTGGCCCCGGCACGAAGTCCCAGGCGATTCTCGGCCGTGGTTATCGGCACGAATATTCTGTCGTCCTGATTGCTTCCGCCCGCCGATCCTTTAGGCGACATGATGCCAATGACCTGATACGGCTCCCCATTCAGCGATATCGTCGAGCCGATCAAAGAAGACGCATCGACGGTCGATTCGTTAGGAAACAGTGTGCTGATCACGGACGCTCCGAGGTCCGCCACCTTTGCTTGTTGGTTCACGTCGGTCTGAGTGATGAAGCCGCCTGCGGCGACATGCCAGTCGAGCGCCGACAGATACGTTGGCGCAACTCCATCCGCAGCGGTTGCGGCGTTCTGGGCTCCGAATACCGCTTGCACCTGTGTGGAGTACTCAGGCGTAACGGCTGCCACATCGGGCAATGCGCCATTCGGGCCGGTCTGCGATGCGAGTTCTTGAGCGTCACTGTAGGTCAACGTGCTGCTGGTACCGGCCGCCTGCCGTACCCCGCCAAAAAACCCTCCGGTCGGCGACACTTGCAAGAGATTAGTGCCCAGACTACTGATGCGCTGTGTGACGGCGTCCTGTGCGCCCACCCCAGTAGCCACCGTCGCGATGACGGCCGCAACCCCGATCACAACGCCCAGCATGGTTAGCGCGGTGCGAGCCTTATTTGCCCCCGCCCCACTCAGTGCAGCCCACCAGGCGTCCAGTAACTGACGTCCGGTCATGCTGAGACTCCAGTTGATCGCGAGGTAGCCACATCCGACGTCACACGACCATCACGCATCTGCACCGTCCGGCGGGCGTACATGGCGATCTCGGCCTCATGTGTGACCAGAACGACGGTTTTGCCGGCGTCACGGTTGAGACTGTCAAGCAACTCCATAATGTCGGCGCTGGCCCTGGTATCGAGGTTTCCCGTGGGCTCATCGGCCAGAATGATAGCTGGACGGGTGACGAGCGCACGTGCGACTGCCACGCGCTGCTGCTGGCCACCCGATAACTCGCTCGGCTGGTGCAGCATCCGGCTTGACAGTCCAACCATGTCCAGGGCCTCGCGCGCCAGTTCGGTCCGATCTCGTGCTCGCACCCCGGCATATCGGAGCGGCAGTTCGACGTTCTTGAGGGCCGACGTTCGCGCCAGCAAATTAAAGGCCTGAAAGACGAAGCCGATCGAGCGGTTCCGAACTCCCGCCTGTTCGTTATCGCCCAGCGTGGCCACATCTCGACCTTGTAGGTAGTACTGGCCGCCCGTGGGATGATCGAGCAACCCTATGATGTGCATCATGGTCGACTTACCGCTGCCGGAAGCACCGGTGATGGCAATGAATTCTCCAGGATCGATGCGCAGGGTCACACCACGCAGCGCGTTCACTTCGTGACCTCCGAGGTAGTAGGTCTTCACGATCTCACGCAGTTGAATCAGGCCCGCGGTTGCCCCGTTAGCTCGCTCGAGGCTAGCCACCGCCGACTCCGCGCAAAGCGCCACCCAATCCGCTACCCCCTCCGAAGCCGCCACGGCCCCCGCCTCCACCTGCGCCGCCGGCTCCGCCCCCAGAACCACCACCACCGCCTCCAGAACCGAGGGTTCCGAGTGGCTCAATGACGCGTTCTCCCGGGGTGATGCCGCTCAGAATCTGGGTGTTCGTGAGGTCACTGACTCCGGTCTGAACCGGCGTACGGACGATCTGATCGTGTGCGTTAACAGTCGTAACGAAGCTGCCGAAGCCTGTGGCTGTGACCGCCAAATTTGGTACCTCTACCGCGTTGTTGACTTCCTTCGTCACTATGGTCAGATTTGCCGTCATGCCCGGAGTCAAACCAGTGGTCGGGCTCACCAGCGAAACTGCCACGGGATACGTGGTCACGCTTGAAGCGGTGGTACCTTCGGTTGGCAGCAACATGACTTTTCCGGTATACACCGAGTTTGGGAAGGCATTGAACGTCATCGCCACCGGGTCGCCTACTTGCATCGTGCCAATATCGACCTCTTCGACGTTGGCCACTACGGTCATGTGACCGGAGCCGATCACGACGGCGCCCGAGCTACCGGCGGAGGATGCTCCGGAAACGGTTGACGTGCCGGCGCTTCCGCTTGACGACCCAGCGCTTCCCCCGCTCGAACCAGAACTCGAGGGACCACCAACCTGGACATTCACTGCCAACACGGTACCCGAGACGGGTGCCCGCAACTCGGTGTCGTCCGCCAGCGTCTTCTTGTCAGTCTGAAGCGTGGTTTCTGCCTGACTTAGCTGCGCTTGGGCAGTCTGGATATCGAGCGCCGTGGATGGATGCTCGGTAGTCCAGAGCGATCCCTCCGCCGCCATCAGCGATGCGCTTGCCTGCTGCATGTCCTGTGA
>DAINCT010000552.1:0-3052 GCA_036732245.1 Chloroflexota bacterium
GGACACGCGCCAGGTCGAGCTCGTCGCTCGCACCGCGGACATGCTTCAGATCGGTGCCCGCAACATGCAGAATTTCTCGCTGCTGGAAGAAGTCGGCAGATGTGGCCGGCCGGTGCTGCTCAAGCGCGGTTTGTCGGCGACGGTGACGGAGTTGCTCCTGGCCGCAGAGCACGTGATGGCGGCGGGGAACAGCGACATCGTGCTGTGCGAGCGCGGAATCCGGACCTTCGAGACGTCGACACGGAGCACGCTCGACGTTTCTGCTATCCCGGTGCTGAAAGAGGAAACGCATCTGCCCGTGATCGTGGATCCGAGCCACGCGGGAGGGCGTGCGAGGCTCGTCATTCCCCTCGCGCTCGCCAGCATTGCGGCTGGCGCGGACGGCATCATGGTGGAGGTCCACCCCGATCCTGGCGCCGCACTTTCCGACGGCGATCAATCGCTCACGCTGGAGATGTTCGGCGAATTGATGCGAGCGGCCGCGCCGGTAGCGCGCGCGGTTGGACGAACGTTGTAGTCGGCCTTCGCGTTCTTGCCTCGGCATCGGTCCGATGCTAGTTCTGAGGAATGTTTCGGAAGCCGCGCGACGATGAGATCGATGCTTACGGCTTGACCCACACGGGCCTGGTCCGTCCATCCAATCAGGACCACTTTCTAATTGGATCGCTGCGCCAGCGGCTCGACATCCGAGAATCGAGCTTGCCCGACTTCTCCGAGCTTCCGGTTGCCGAAGACCGGCTCGCTTTCCTCATGATGGTCGCCGACGGCGTCGGTGGTGGGCGGAAAGGAGAAGCGGCCAGTCGGGTCGCTCTCGAGGAGCTGTCGCAGTACATCACCGAGAGCGTGCGCTGCTATTACACCGCCGACACCGGTGACTCTGATTTCACGCGCGCGCTCGAAGCCGGCGCGATGAAGAGTCACCGAGCTGTAATCGACCGTGGCGTCTCAGATCCAGATTCACGGGGAATGGCGACCACACTCACACTCTTTATTGGTGTCTGGCCGTGGTGCTATCTCCTGCAGGTCGGGGACTCGCGCTACTACCAGTACCGCGACGGCAATCTGATCCAGATCTCGCGCGACCAGACGATGGCGCAGGAGCTGCTCGACAGCGGTGTCTTCGCCAATGCAGTCGCCGCCAATTCGCCGCTGTCGAACGTTCTCTCGAGCTCCCTCGGCGGTCCGCAAACCGCGCCCGTCGTCAAGCGTCTTCCCAACTCGTGGTCGACCACCCACCTCCTGTGCAGCGATGGATTGACGAAGCACGTTCCCGACAAGCGCATCGCGGAGCGCCTCGGCGCAATGAAATCAGCGCAGCAGGTGTGCGAGGATCTGGTTCAGGATGCGCTCGATGGAGGGGGGACGGACAACATCACCATCACGGTGGGACGGGCAGTCGTTAAGAACGGCGACGGCTAGAGACGAGCTTTCAGGAACGACGAGCTTGGAGCCTTTCCGGTGGCGTTCGGGTAGGCAGAACCAGGTTTGTGTCGCACGGAACGCCAGTATGAAAGCTCCTGGGTGCCGGCGAGCGCGCCGGATTTGGTGGGATCGCCTGCCTGATGATGGCAGTCATTGATCGACTTCCGCGGTCGGCTGGACGTCACGCGGCGTCCAAACTGTTCGACCCGAAAAGAGGGGGTCCCGGGAGTGCCGACTTCCCGCCTCGACAGTCTAATTCTTAGGGCAACCTCATCCAGAGAGTATGCCCGGATTCGGGACCCGACTTTCCCCTCTCTCCAGTCACTCAGATGAGAACAGCCACTCTCGTAACCTGTTTGATAGCAACGCTTTCGGCACCCTCCCCCGGGCAAGCCCAGACAGCCCAACAGGTGTCCGCCGACATCCCGCACGTGGTCGCCTCGGCGCGCGGAACCGTGGTCCTGATCAAGTCCTTCGATCGCCAGGGAAAGATCCTCGGGTTGGGTAGTGGATTCCGCATCGCCGGTGGCCGTTTTGTGACCAATGCGCACGTCGTTGCTGGCGCGGGCAGGGTGGAGATTTTTGACGACAGCGGAGCGTTGCTGGGCATCGCACGCTACGCCGAGATGCTGAGTATGACGGTGGATCTGGCGATTCTCCCGGCCGTCGGAATCCGTACTCCAACTTTGTCCCTCGCCAGCGTACCGCCGCCGGTCGGCGAACAGATCATCGTCATCGGGGCGCCCGAAGGACTGACCAACACTGTCTCCGATGGAATCGTCAGCGCCGTTCGAAAGCTCGAATCGCGCCAGCTCCTTCAGATCACGGCACCGATATCTCCGGGAAGTTCGGGCGGCCCCGTGCTCAACAGGCGCGGAGAGGTGGTTGGAGTCAGCGTTTCAATCTTGCGCGAAGGCCAGAACCTGAATTTTGCGGTTCCGGTCGCCGATGTCATCGCACTCGTCGCCAGTCATCCCGGACAATTCCAGTTTCCGTCCGCGGCCGATGAAGGCGAGGACGGATCGAGTAGCAGCGAACGATCGGGACGGAAGACGAAAGCTACCCTGCCCTTACTGACCGTTGGCAGTGATGAACGCTCCGCTATCACCACGGCGGACCGACTCTCCAATGGAGCATACGTGAGCTATCATCGCCTCACAGGCGTCGATGGTACGTCTGCTTACATCTGGGTCGGGTCCGACGACTTCGATGCCGCCGTAGGGGTTTATAAGTTCGTGGGTGATAGTGTTGTCGTAGTCACCTTTGACGACGACAGTGGTGGCGGGCTCAACGCAAAGGCTACCGTGACGTTCGCTGGCAACGTCACGTATTATGTCGGCGTGTTCGCTGCGGATCGAAGCGGCTCGAAGATCGGCAATTACATCATCCGCGTCGTATCGACGCCAACCCACGAGCAGGCTGCTGCCGCGCCCGCTGCCGATGAAGAAGCCCGCTGGCTCTGGGTAGGGCGTACCGACAAATCCTTCGTCGAATTCGATCGCACGAGTATCACTTCTTCCGGATACCTGACCTATCTGGTCTGGGAACGCTCGACGTACGCGAAGCCGTACAAGGACAGTGACGGCGAGACCGCTGACAGTTATATGCTGCAATACGAACTATCCTGCAG
>DAINCT010000553.1:0-3045 GCA_036732245.1 Chloroflexota bacterium
CGTAGTGGAGGACTTGGTACGTCTGAGACGTAAAGTCAAACACCATACGGTCAAAATGTCGCGCGAGTGCGACCGTCGCTCCGGTTCTGGAGCAGGTGCTGGCGGAAGTCGGCCAGCTTGTCGTGCAGGTAGGCCGCTCCCGCACTCAGTCCGATGATGAGTTCTTCCGAAAGTGGCGGGCCCTGCGACGTCTGTCGCGACTCACGGTGGAGTTGACTCCCGAGGTGCGAAGTGCCGATGAATCGTCCGCGGAAGAACGCTGGCGCCAGGCGGCCCTACAGCTTGTCGATGGCCGTATTAGCCGGACCAGATACGCCAAGATTCGTGCGAATGCAAAGGAGATAGCTCGGGCCGCTGCCGGGTTTCTCGATGACGTGAACCCGGTCGCCTGCCATGTGCCTGAGCTACGCCCGATCCTGACAGAGGCGTGCCAATGGCAGGCGTCTATGGATGCGCACGACTGGGCTGGAACGCGTGCGTGCCTCGTCAAACTCGTGGAGCACGTGACACCATACAGGGTCGGTAAGAATCGCTATAAGGTCGCGATCGAATGGACGAAGTTAGGACAACGGCTCCGATGGCTCACGGAACCAGCAGAAATGGATGTCCCGCCGGAAGGGTTGAGGACATAGGGTGAAGATCACAAATCCGGCTCAATATCCGCGTTCTCTGCGATATTCCAGCGTGCGTTGAACAGCCCCCGGGTTGGGACGTCGGGATCGAGGCGCGTTGGATGCTCCCGATCGTGCACGACAAGCGCTGCGACGCCCTCGAGATGATCGACGTGACCGTAGCGTTCGAGGAACCATCCGAGTCGGCGAATGACGCTTTGTGGCCGACCTTCACTCAATGTGGCCAGTCTGTCGCCGCCGAGCGTTTCAAGCTCGGTCAGGATAGTGGCAACGTTGTTGAACCCCGCCGCACTGCCGTGATAGTTGATAAGGTCGATTGCGGTAAGTTCGGGTGAGCTCACACTCAGTTAGCCGGTGTGGACCGTTCGACGCTCGACACCCTGACGATAGATGGCCTTCAGCACTGCAGCGGACTGGTAGAAACGCAGCTTGACCCGGCCCAGCGATCGGGGCCGAACACGCTCGTCCACCATCACCTGGAACACCTGGGGAGCTTGGTGCGCCGCGCCATGTATCTCTGCAGCGGACAGCAACCCGACGTAATAGTGTCTCCCCATGTGACGCATGAGGGCGTCAATAAACCAGTCGGCCGGCAGCGTTTTCCAGCCTCGGTACTCCGCCGGAATCACCAAGTAGAGGCCCTTCGCGGGTGAGACGAGGCGATGCTGTCGTCGCAGTGTGGCGAGGCGCGAGGAGGGGTTGGGTGAGGGCCCAATCATGGCTTCAATATCCGAGCTGGTCACGATGTGCCGCCCCTGCGATAAAAGCAGATCGTCCAGATGCCTGACCGAAGTCATGTGTATAAACTACGGTAACTCCTTAGTTTGCGCCAGCAAAGACGTAACCGAAATTCAGGCAGTCTTCTGAGCGCTGGTGTTGGGGAAACTCCGACCCTCTGTCTGGTATTCGCCCGCTACTTCAATCCGCACCCGTCTCTGGTGGGCAAATAAGCCCAGGCCGAAGCTCGACTTGAAAACGGCAAAAACGCCGCAAGCAAGACCTTCCATTCGATTTGATATAGTACGACTTATCGTAGTTTCACTACGACTGCCGCACTAAAGCCAAAGATTGCGTGGTTTCGAATTGTTACTCTCATCGCAGTATGCCTACGACCCACAGGAACAAGCTAAATCAGCTGTATACCCACTTGGCACCGGGGACACCGCTGACTTCGGCGGACCTCGCCGCCCTCGGGATATCCGCTGATCTTGCCGTCCACTATGTCCGAGCCGGCTGGCTGCAACGGCTGGCGCGCGGCGTCTATTTCCGGCCGAACGATCCGCCCGCCTTGCACCCAAGTCTGGCCCTCCTGCAGCGGAGCTTCGGCGGCTTGCATGTCGGCGGCAAGTCCGCGCTCGACTGGCATGGCATACGTCAATACCTGTCCCAACGGCCCGTCCTCCATCTGTACGGCTGGAACGCAGGGCGCCTTCCCACGTGGTTCACCCAGCGTTTTCCGGCCGAGTACCACCGCAAGCGGCTCTTCACGGAAGAGCCCGGCGCGGCGCTCCATGTGCGGTCTTTCGAGAACCAGGAGGACGGTCCGCTCGTCTCGGCGCCGGAGCGCGCATTGCTGGAAGTGCTGAGCGAAGTGGGCGTCCGGCAGCCTCTGCAGGAAGCGCGCGAATTGGTCGAGAGCACCTACAGCCTGCGTGCCGACGTGCTCCGCGATCTGCTCACACGCTGCACCAGCATCAAGACCGTGCGCCTGTGCTTGCAGCTCGGTCTCGAACTCTCCCAGCCCTGGGCGGGCAAACTCGATCCGTCTCAATTGCCCAACGGAAGCGACCGGCCGTGGGTGTCCCGTTCCGGCGACGGGCTGCTGGTGCTAAAGCCATGAACCAGCTCTATCTCGACAGCGCCCGGCTACTCACGCGGGTCGCGCCGCTCGTGCTCGTCGACGACACCTTCGCGCTCAAGGGCGGCACGGCAATCAACCTGTTCATACGCGACATGCCGCGGCTCTCCGTCGACCTGGACCTGGTGTTTCGCGACCACACACTGCCGCGCAAACAGGCGCTCAATGTCATCAACGAAGCTATCCGCCAGTCGGCTGCGCGTCTCCAGAAGCAAGGCTTCCACACCCATGCGCCGCCCGCGACAGCTTCCGGCGAGACTAAGCTGCTGGTGCGAAGCGACGGGATCGAGGTCAAGATCGAGGCGAACTTCGTCATGCGTGGCACCGTCCATCCGGTCCACTCGGCGTCGTTGACACCGAATGCACGCGAGATGCTGCAGGCCGATCTCGAAATCCCGGTCGTGTCGCTCGAAGACGTGTACGGCGGCAAGCTGGTCGCCGCGATGGACCGGCAGCATCCCCGCGATCTGTTCGACATCCTCCAGCTCTTTGCGCATGAGGGGATTACGCCCGGGATACGTCGCGCTTTCGTCGTCTATCTCGCCAGCCATAATC
>DAINCT010000554.1:0-1857 GCA_036732245.1 Chloroflexota bacterium
GTATTCCTGCGGGAGTGCCAGGATGAAGTCGTGTGCGTTCGCCGCGCGTGCCGCTACCTTGATGTCTTCATCGGTCGCACCCTCGCGGCCGTAGGCGATGTTCTCGCGCACCGTCCCGCCAAAGAGCGTGGTCTCCTGTGGCACGATCGCCATGGCTCCGCGCAGCGAGTCCACCGTGACACCAGTGATGTCGTGCCCATCGATCGCGATTGTCCCATGCGTCGCCTCGTAGAAGCGCGGTAGGAGCGAGAGCAGGGTCGTCTTTCCGGCGCCACTGGGCCCGACTATGGCCACGATCTCCCCCGGCAAGGCCTCCAGACTCACGTTGCTCAGCACCTCGCGCCCGCCGCCGTATCGGAAGCCGAGGTCGTGCACCTCCACGTGACCCAGGACCGGCGGCAGAGGATAGGCGTCCGGCGCGTCCACGATGGTGGGTGGTGTATCCAGAATTTCGAAGACACGGCTGGCCCCTCCCGCGGCTGTCTGGAAGGAGGAATAAATAGTCGCGAGACTCTGCAGCGGACCAATCAGGGTCATCAAGTAGAAGAGAAACGAGATGAGCCCACCCGGCGTGAGCCTTCCCGCCAGCACTTCACGTCCTCCTACCCACAGAACCGCCGCCAGCGCGGCGAAGACGGCCGTCGTCATAACGGACTGAAAGAGGGATTGGAGGCGGGCCGAGGAGAGACCGATACGGAACGACTGCTCGACCGCGGTGCTGTAGCGCGTCAATTCGAAGTGCTCGCGGACGAAGGCCTTCACTACACGCATGGCCGACAGGCTCTCCTCCAGCACAACCGTGGCGCCGCCCAATTGTTCCTGCGCCCGTTGCGAGAGTCGCCGGGTACGCCGGCCGACCAGGATTCCAGTCAGAGCGATGACCGGGGCCGCCCCAAGCGTGATCAGCGCCAGCCGCCAATCGAGCACGAGAATGACGATTACGACGCCGACGAGGGTGATGATGTTCTGGAAAAAGTTGAGAAGATCGTCGGTCAGAACCGTCTGCACCATCGTGGTATCGGCCGCCAGGCGGGAAATGAGGTCACCGGCGCGGCGCTCGTCGTAAAAGGCCAGCGGTTGATCGAGCAGATGGTCGTACAGGCTGATCCGCAAATCGGCCACGATGCGGCCCCCGGCATAACTCAGCAGATAGCCGCGCCCGTAGCCGAAGATCGTGGTCGACACGACGATGGCCAGCAGGAGAAGGACCACCCGATTGAGCTGTGCGGCATCGTGATGGACGAAGACGCTGTCGGTCACCAGACGAAATGCATAGGGAATCGCCAGGAAGCCCAACGTGGAGATGACCATACAGACGGCGGCCAGGACCAATCGGCCGCTATAGGGACGCGCGAGTCGGAGCAAGCGTCGGATGGTCGCGCGATCGAGCGGCGGCGCGGGAGCGTCCTCTGACGAGGTTGACGAGGTCTTGGCGCGGGCTGACCGCGAGGCGGGTCGGCGGAGCATACAGAAGCACCCTCCGGTACGGTGCTTATCAGAGTGTTGAGGATGGTTTCCCTCCAGGGCAAATGAAAGGCATGGCCGACGAAAAGAATGGAACAGTTCGTGCTACAGAATCAGACCGTCTGTATCGTCGGTTCCACTCTTCCCTGGAGCAGTATTTCTATTGCAAAGTGCAAGATTTATTACCGGAATCGTGCCGTCCACCCGCGTGCGTTCGGCAACCGCCCTTCCCATCCACTCGTCCGGTGTGCGACGAGTCCGCGTTGCACCGCCCCGTCGGACACAGCGGCGGCTTCACGTGAGCGCACGTGTCCGGCGCTGGATGTTGCCACTCGTCGCCCTTCCATTGGCAGCGTTTACGGTGGCACAGGCGCAGCCTCTGCAGTCGACGCC
>DAINCT010000554.1:1867-3036 GCA_036732245.1 Chloroflexota bacterium
AAAAGAATGGAACAGTTCGTGCTACAGAATCAGACCGTCTGTATCGTCGGTTCCACTCTTCCCTGGAGCAGTATTTCTATTGCAAAGTGCAAGATTTATTACCGGAATCGTGCCGTCCACCCGCGTGCGTTCGGCAACCGCCCTTCCCATCCACTCGTCCGGTGTGCGACGAGTCCGCGTTGCACCGCCCCGTCGGACCCAGCGGCGGCTTCACGTGAGCGCACGTGTCCGGCGCTGGATGTTGCCAGTCGTCGCCCTTCCATTGGCAGCGTTTACGGTGGCACAGGCGCAGCCTCTGCAGCCGACGCCGACAACCACAGCGCCGGCGGGTCCGGCGTCGTGGTTACAGGGAGCAACTCTGCTCACGATGTACGGTCGCGGTTTCGGCACGGCGCCCGTGCTCGGTCGTCTGGGGCTCGATCGCAACGTCGGTGATCTGGCGAACCAACTCGCCAACGAGCAGCGGCTGGTCAGTCTCCGCAGCGGATTGCATCGAACCAGATTGGCGATCCACCTGATCTATGCCATGGCCACGCCATGCCAATCGGCGGACACCTGCCTGGCCTATCTGGATGAAACGGGGGTGGATCTGGTCAAGCGGTACATCGAGCCGGCCGCCCGGCGTGGTTGGCTGGTGATTCTGGACGATCAACTCAGTCGCTCCAACCCGGTAAGCGAGTTGCAACACATGCTGGCGAAAGGCTACTTCCGCTACGACAACGTCGAAGTGGCCTTCGATCCGGAGTTTCGTACCCAGCCCGGGCAGACGAGTCCCGGTGTGCCGCTGGGAAGCGTCAGTGCCGGCGAGCTGAATGCGGCGCAAGACCTATTAAGCCGCTACAGCCGATCCCACCACCTGACGCATCGCAAACTCCTCCTGGTCCACGAGTGGACACCCAGCATGATCACCCATGCCCAACGACTCCGGGGCGATTTCCCGTATGTGCAACCGGTCCTGGTGATGGATGGCATCGGGACGCCGGTCGAGAAAATGCACGATTACCAGAACCTCTTTCGGGGCCGGTCACTCCCACCCGGCGTGATGACCGGGATCAAGCTCTTTCCGTCCGGTCAGTACACGCTACCTGGTCAGGTTGATCTTCCAGTCATGAACTGGGGGCAGGTGTTTGGACAGGTTCCGGTACAGGGAGCCGGCGGTGGCGCGGCAA
>DAINCT010000555.1:0-2812 GCA_036732245.1 Chloroflexota bacterium
ACCATAGGCAGGCGAACATTGCGAGCCACAGTGACGCCGCGTGCTTCGTGAAGCCACGCCACCACTTGTTCCAGGATATTGCCTTTGTCCCTTGTCGTCGCCATATCACGCGCCCTCACACGCATTGTAAGTGTCAATCGGAACCCGTTCTGGCGGATGCTTTCGACGGTTGTGCTCATGCCCCCGATAGATGTTCGTCGCGGAAGGCAATCTTCTCTCGGGCCGAAGACCCACCAACGCGCTTTTGTTCCAGGAAGCGCCGTGATCCACAGCACGTGCATCAGTGACTTTCCTGGAACACTCACGTACCGAGGCGCGTGTATACATGTGCGGGACATTGCGAATCATGGCGTGGTCGGGGCGCAAAGCGACCGCCTGCGCATCGGAGCAATCGGCAGGCGAGGTATTGTCCGGTATCGAGGATGAGATCTCGGTCCGCCGCTCGTGCGCGTATCTCACTCTTGAGGTGTTGGAGGCATTGGGAATCGAGAGGGAGTTGGTTCGGGACGGGGGTCGGCCACGAGGGCCGACGCTACGAAAGCATTGGTACACGGCAACGGATTGGGCAGGTTTGACGCCGCGAGCCCTGAGTGGCAGTGGTAAGGCAGAGATTGGGGGGACGGATCGGGCGGGCTGCACTTGGGCCGCCCACTACGACGTCGTGGTGGCCGGAGTCGAGTCCCGGAATGTCGGGTAGAGCGGCATGTGGGCGTCAATGTCCGGCCAGAGCTCGCGGAGCTCTCGGGCGCGTTTAGAGGCCACCGGTTCGGTACCGGAGAAGAGTCTCCTCTACGAGCCGGCCGCCACCGGTTGTTCGGCCTCCGCCAGGCGCTTCACGTTCTGCAGGGTACGGTCCATACCGGGCGGGATAGTAGTGGCGGGTTTGGTGAAGAAGAACCCGAGGCGCTGAACCAGGCCCATGGGACCGCGCGAGCGGGCGGCGCGGACGCTGTGGAGCACGCGCGTGCCTCCATCTTCCGGCACCAGCCAGAAGGCCCAACGGTGGTATGGGACATGCTCTCCCACCGGCTTTGAGATCCACATGATGTGCTGACTCGGTTCATAGGCCAGGATCTCGGTATTCGCGCCGTACGACATGGTGATCTTTTCACTGGAACGATATTTCGTGCCTACCCCGATCGGCCCGTCAGTCATCTTGTCGATCGAACGGATGTGGCCCGATCCGGCCCAATCCACGGAGGAACCGAGATCGCCCAGCACCTCGAACACCCGCTCGGGGGACGCGTCGATGTGGATCGAGCATTCGTAGCTCAGAAAGTCGTTTGGTCGTGGTTCCATGTTCATGAATGCCGTCTCCCCACCGCGAGTGGTGCGATTCGATTGGTCCGTGTCTCCGCCTCCATAGTGCAGGACGGTGGGGGGAATGTCCAGATTCAACGGATGAGCGAGAATTCACCGGTAGAGGAGTTGCATTCCTGATGACAGATCTGCAGGAGACAGGCGCCAAGGTATTCGGGGGTTTGAATCCCTTTCTATTCCGGCCCGAAGACGGCGAGATTGTGCTCCAAGCCGAGCACGATGGTCAGGGTTACTGGGTGGGTGCACCGGGTGTGCTCTGGGACTCGGTGGAGAACTGCTGGTGGCTCACCTACCGACGTCGTCGACCACGTGGGGAAGATCCGGACGGTCTGGGCGATCGGGGCTACGTCGGACGCGTGGCGCGTAGTACCGACGGACTGCATTTCGAAGACGTCTGGGAAGTTGGCCGCCGGGCATGGCACACTCCATCGATGGAGCGGTTTTCCCTGGTACGAGACGGCAACGCGTACCGACTGTACGTTAGCTACGTCGATTCGGCCGACAATCGATGGCGCATCGACCTGCTCGAAGCACCCCATCCCACTCGCTTCGACGCCTCCGCGCTCCAGCATGTTTTGAGTGCGAACGCGGTTCATAGTGCAGCCGGCGAGCGGATCGAAGGAGTGAAGGACCCATGGGTGTTTCGGGCGGGGGCCACGTGGTACATGCTGGTCAGCTATGCGCTCGCGTACCGGGGTCGCTCCGGAGAGCGTGAGCGCCTGCACCAGACGGCGGACGTCTATACCACCGGCCTGATCACGGCACCCACCGCACTCGCCACGTCATCCGACGGCCGTCAATGGCAGTGGAAGGGTCGCATCCTCGATACAGGTCCTCTTCACGCCTGGGATAGTTATCAAGCACGGCTCAACTCGGTGGTGCCATTGGCTGGTTTCTGGTTGGGCTTCTACGATGGTGCGGAGTCGGAGCGTGAGAACTACGAGGAGCATTGCGGCCTCGCGATGTCGATGGATCTACGCCAGTGGACCAGACTCACGCCCGACCAGCCTGCCATCGTGACGCCCCACGGCAGTCGGTCGGTGCGATACGTGGAAGCAGTGCTGCACGATGGTGCGCTTCACTGTTACTACGAGTACGCCCGAGCCGATGGCGCCCACGACTTGCGGCGTCTCGTGTTGCATGCCAATCATCGGGAGACGGGGGTGCCGGAAGCATCTCCAGCACTTCCGGCATTCTGAGTATCGTGGACCGGCCCCGGCGACGGAGTCACCTATGCTGCTGCGCGACCCCACGTCGCATGAAAGTGTCTCTTGGTCGCCTTGGGGATCGGGACATCGCGGTACACGAGCAAGCCGGCGACAGAGCGACCGGCCTACCACGGCTTGCGAGTATGTCAAGAGATCGGAACAATCCTCAAGACAGCGCCGAACTACCGAGCGGAGCGATCAAACCAAACGAAGATCGGGTTGCGACGGCGGAGCGGGTCGGCCACGAGGGCCGACGCTACCAGACGGTCCATGTGTTGGATGTG
>DAINCT010000555.1:2822-3030 GCA_036732245.1 Chloroflexota bacterium
GGAGCCAGGCGCCGATGACGGCGATGAATGCGCCGGAGAGGAGGAGCAACGGGTACATGATGTGACTGATGGGATCGAAGAAGCTGGGCGGGATATTGGTGCCGGAGGCGATCTTACCCATGAAGGAGAGGATGTTGCGGTGCAGCACGAGCCCGACCGGGATACCGATGGCCCCGGCGATCACCCCCAGCAACGCGACAGAGGTCAC
>DAINCT010000556.1:0-3029 GCA_036732245.1 Chloroflexota bacterium
CTTGAGATGGTAGGCTAGTTGAACTGCAACTGAAGACTACCGGCCGGGGCTTTGGGCGGGCCGGCTGGGAGCTGCGGGCAACAACAATAGAAATGGGGAGCCATAACCGGCTCCCCATTTTTAGTTTCTAACTCCAGCGCAGGGTGACGACGGCGCCGGCGGGCAAGGCGTAGAGGATCGACTTGCCTGCGAAGTGCACTGCGAAGGAGACTTCCGCCAGCGCGGTGTTGAGCACGATCAAGACTTTCGAGCCGTCGTCGGCGTTCCTGAAGGCGACGCTCTGTAGCCCACCCACGTTGGTGGTGGACGCGATGCGGTGCGCGCCCGGCCTCACGAAATGGCTGGCGTGGCCAAGTGCATAGTACTCCACGTTGCGCGTGACGACGCCGGTGCTCGAGTTGATCGTTATCACACCGCGGCAGTTGCCGCACCCACCCAAGTGCGGGCCAGCGTTCTCGTCGAGCGCGAGATTCCATAGCGCAACGCCTTTGGCCCACCCACGCGTGCTGCCTATGATCAGCTTCCCGACGAAGAACTTCAGGTTGTCGGCCCACACCGGTGCCCACCCGCCGCCGGAGCACTCGGTGAAATAGGCGTCCTTCGCGGGATACGCCGCGTGCACGTTGTCTTGCACATTCACGTCGCCCGCGTAGCAATGCCAGGCAACGGCATTCACATACTTTCGCGCGGCACTGTCGGCGAGTACGGCAAGCGGGGAGCTGGGCAGATCCCAGTTATGATCCCAGTCGAGGATCAACGCCTGAACTCCCGTCGTTGCGAAGAGCGGCCCGACGTGCCTGCCAATCACCTCGGCGCGTGCCGGCGGGTCGAGCCGCATGCCAGGGTAGTCCTTAGGCTCGTAGGCAGGCTCGTTCTGCAGCGTCACCGCGAAAATCGGCACGCCTTCCGCCAGATACCCCTCGACGAACTTGCGAAAGTACTCGGCGAATGAATCATAGAACTGCCGGCGCAGCGTACCCTGGATCAGGCTACCAGTCGTCTTCATCCAGCCCGGTGGGCTCCAGGGCGAACCGACGAGCTTCAGCTGCGGATTGATAGCCAGCGCTGCCTTGAGCGCGGGAAGCTTGTCGGTCCGATCCTCATCGAGGGAGAAGTGCGCTAGCGCGGAATCGGTCTGGCCCGCGGGCATGTCGTCGTAGCTGTAGTCGTGTGTCGAGAAGTCGGACGCACCCATGGGCACCCGCACGAAGCTCAATCCCAGTCCGGGATTGCGACCGAACAGCTCGTGGAGAATCGCATCGCGCTGCGCGCCGAGTTTGTGCTGGATGAGATACGCCGATGCGTCGGTCATCGCAGCGCCAAAACCGACAATCTCCTGATAACTCGTTCCCTCATCCACGTCGATGACGACGGAGGACGCGTCGGGCCCGGATTTGATGAGGACATCGGGCTGTCGGGAGAGCAGGCGCGACTGGTCAGCCGTGGTGATCCATGCCTGCGCGACCGCACCCGGAGTGGTGATGCGGCCGGTGTTGTAAGCGCAGGCTCCCAGCAATCCGGTGCAGACGATGATCAGGGACTCACGGAGCGAGCCCCGTTTCATTTCACCACTAATCGAGTCCTGAGCCCACCGATCATCAGATCGAAGTCGCCGGGTTCCACGACCGGCCGGTTGTCACGCCCAATGAATGCCAATCGCTGGATCGGCAGGCGGAAAGTGATGGTGCGGCGCTCACCCGGAGCGAGCGCAATCTTCTCGAAGTCACGGAGACGTTTCACTGGCGGATCGACCGAGGCGTAGAGGTCGCGCACGTAGAGCTGGACGACCTCCTTGCCCGCCACTGCGCCCACGTTAGCTACGTCTACGGAGACCGTCACCGTATCGGAAACGCCCGCAACGGCATTCGTCGGACGGAGGTTGGAATAGGCGAAGCTCGTGAACGACAGTCCATGGCCAAATGCCCACTCGGGATTGTACCCTCCCTCGGATCCACTCGTCGTCGCGTCCTCAGGCGCGGGGCGATCATAGTGAACAATGGTGCCGGAGACTCGAGGCCAGCTGAAGGGAAGCTTTCCACTCGGGTTCACATCTCCGAACAGCACCGAGGCCAGCGCCTCGCCCCCGAAGGGACCAGTCTGATACGCCGTGACGACGGCGCGCGCGCCTTCCACGGCCTCGCGCACGATACGCGGACGTTGGTGAAAGATCGTGAGAACGACTGGTGTACCAGTGGCTTCGATGGCGCGCGCAAGGCGAATCTGAGCGGGGGCGAACGCGAGGTCTTCAATGTCGCCCGGCTTCTCAACCACTGGCCACTCGGCCAGAGCGACGATGGCGACGTCTGCCGTCCTCGCCGCGGCAACGGCGTCAGCGATATCGATTTCGGAATTGAAGTCGGTTCCGCGTACGTAGGTCACGCGCTGGGGACCGACCTTGTCCCGCAAAGCATCGAGCAGAGTCTTCACATCGCGGGGGTACATTGCCGTGTTGGTGCCCTGCCAGGTGTAGCTCCACGATCCGAATTGCGCCACAAGTGAGTTGGCACCCGGGCCAGTGACCAGGACTCTTGCGCTCTTAGCAAGCGGCAGGAGGGCGCGGTCATTTTTGAGCAGAGTGATCGATTCTTCCGCAGCGGCACGGCTCGCCGCCTGAAATGGCGGCGACCCTACGCGCGCAAGTCGGGCGCTGTCGGGCCACGGGTTGGCAAACAGTCCGAGCTGAAATTTCACGCGAAGTATCCGACGCACCGCCTCGTCAATGCGCGTCATCGGCACCGCACCTTCGCGCACCAGGGGGATGAGTAAGTCGTAGAAGCTGTAGTCGGTCGGCACCATGCACATGTCCACACCCGCCAACACCGCCTGGCGTACGGCGTCCTTCGGCGAGGAAGCGACGCGATGCACCGAGTAGAGCCGGTCAACGTCTGCCCAATCTGAAACCACGATGCCGTCGAAGCCGAGCTCTTTACGCAATAGATCCGTCAGGATCTCGTGACTGGCATGCACTGGAACGCCGTTGATGTCGCTGGAGTTCACCATGATCGTACGCAGCCCTGCGTCGATCGCAG
>DAINCT010000557.1:0-3029 GCA_036732245.1 Chloroflexota bacterium
GGCGAGACCCATTCCGTTCAGGGTATTGAGATTCGATTCGGATCCGGAGCCGAGTATTGCCGGTCCGCTGCCGGTCATGGTGACGTTGGACATGGTGCCGGCGATGGCGTTGAGATCGCCCGCGAGGGTCGGTGGGATCTGCCCGTTGACTCCGTCGCGCCATTTCTCCGACGAGCCGGTCTCCAGCTCAGTGGGTCCAATGGGATTGTCGGCGCGCTCCGGTTTCTGACCCGTGACTTTAACTGTGTCCAGTGTCGCGACCCGCGCGCGCGGAAGCGTGAAGTTGGCGACCAGCTCGTGCTCGTCGCTCTGTCTCTGGACGCGACGACGCGCCGGGGAAAATCCGGGAGCGCTCACGTAGACCAGATAGTCGCCGGTTCCCTGCTCGAAGCGCACGCGGAAATTTCCGGCGCTGTCGGCGGTGGTTTGCTGGGTGAGTCGGTCGGGTCCGCGGGTCACCATGATGGTGGCGACGATGGCATGCGATGAGTCGTCTGTCACGCGGCCACGAATCAGGTCGGGCGCCGAGTCCTGTGCTTCGAGCGGTCTGGCGTTCGGTGTTACAAGGAATAGGCCCAACGCGATCGAGGTGTGAACGAGGCTGGAGTATCGAACAGGTGGACCCTTAGAAAAGCCATTCCATCCATACGGGCGATGATGAGGGGATCCTGCGCAGCACGGTGGCTTCATCGAGTTGTCCGCAACGCGATCACCACAACTCGGCGTCTTCCTTCCTCCCCCGCGACACGCGCAATTGTTACCCCCTGGATCTCACGCTGGAGATCCATGTTCGGGAAGAGACGTTTCATCAACCCGCCACCAATCGTATAGTGGGGCCCCGTAGCGGTGTCATACCCAGCACGCAATTCGCCGCCTGCCGGGATGGATGTCGATGAATGTCGCAGCACGACGTCGTGAGCACCAAGAACGAGACCCACTGCCACGGAACCCGGCATTGACACACTGTCGAAGGCAGCCGGCTCAAGCCGCTTGGCTACAAAACGAAGCGTATCAATAAACGCGTGCATATTGCTCATTCGGCGCGCGAGCGAATCAGACTGCCTTTTCATTGTGCGGGTGACCGAATCAAACTGACGTGAAGCGGTCACTGTTGAAATCGTCGCGTCAGGTTGATTGCTCTTTGCCGACTGGATCGAGTCGCGTCCATGTTTTCCCGCAAGTGTTGAGTCCAGCGCCTGATACAACTCCGGCGATACGACGTTGGACGCTAACGTGGGATCGCTGCGCAACAGAGCAGCGAGCTCGAGACTAAGTGATCGAACGCGATCAGTGGGTGAGATAGTGGTTGTCGGTTTCGGGGCACCACATGCGGCCATGACGAGGACCGATGCAGTCGCGACGTATAAAACTCCCCGGACGACTGGCCGACTCGGCGACGCAGACGCCATCACTTCGATCCTTTTCCTGAGGCTCGAGATGGGCTCGGCGAACGCTGCTAGTGGAGCGAGCCGCGACAGGTTTCGCTCTCCAACATTTATCAATAGCGAACCGTACGCTCTCACATCGGGCAGCTTTCTGAGCACCCGCATGTCGCAATCAAGTTCAATGGCCATACGAAGGCGTCTCTGGACGTACCACAGAGCCGCATTCCAGGGCATGAAGACAATGAAGAATGCTGACAGAGCTATTACAGCAGGGTCGTGTGCGCGTGCATGTTCGCGTTCGTGCTCAAGTAAGAAGGCACGCTCCTCAGGGGAAAGGCCTGCCACCCATGCAGGAATGACGATTCGATAACTGAATATTCCGGCGAGCGCAGGCCCGATGTCGTCAGAAACCCAAACTTTGACTCCGTCCAGAACGGATTCTTTCCAGCGGGTTAGTCCCCGGCGTACACGGGTAGCGGATGCGAGAACAATGATGAGCCAGAGGGAACTCCCGACTGCCCAAGCTCCGACAAGTACCGTGTCAAACGGAGCAAGCGTCGCTGTAACGAGAGAGAGAAGCCCGGCAGACTGCCTTGTGTGAATCTCCTGCAGGCTGGCAGGCAATGCCCCAGCTTGTACTTCGGATCCGCGGATGGAAAAAGGTGGTTTCGCGCCGCTAGCGCCGGGATCTGCCAGCTCAGGTCGAGACGCTGCGAAGATTGGAATCGCTACCGCGCCCAGCAGCACCAAAACCCACACGGTGCGAGTGCTGCGACGTGCCAGTAAGCAAGCGGATTCCGCGAAATGGCCCGCGATGGCAACGATTCCGGTCACGACAATCGAATACAACATCCACGTTCCGATCATTGCTTCCTTCCTTGCGGACGTTTCGCATCCAGGAGTTTTCGCATGTTGTCGAGCTCATCCCTGCCAAGTCGGCGGTCACGAACGAGGTGTGTGAGAAGAAGCTCAGCAGAGCCTCCAAATAGAGTGTCGAGCATCCGTGGGAGCGCGCTCGCGCCAGCTTTCTCGCGCTCAACCAAGGGATGGTACCGGTGCGCACGTCCTTCATCAGTGTGCGCCACGTAACCTTTTTGCTCGAGAGTCCGGAGAATGGTTAAGACAGTAGTGTAGGCCAAGCGGTCAGCGAGGCGGCTGCGCACCTCGGCCACTGTGGCTGATTTCTCATCCCACAGAACCGACATTACGTCCAGTTCTCGATCGGTGAATACTATTCGCATTTCGTATCTCTACTAGAGTTCTAGTAGATATATGCGGAAGGCCCGCAGCTGTCAACTACAGATCTAGTACTTCGCCGCGAACCGGTGCAGGGATGATGGATTACAGGCTTCAGCGTCATCGACCTTCAGCCGAAAGCTCGCTCGCACGAATGGACAGCCCGGAGTGTTAATAACCTCACGCTCATCGAGCGTGAGGTTATTGGCGGGATTAGAAGGATTCTGGCTGTTGCAGCGCCGGTCAAACCAATTTCAAAGTACCGGTGACGACCGGGGTCGCAGCAGGCGACCCATCGCCATCGCAAGCGCCTCCTTCCCCGACCCAACTACGTTTTTGTATTTCAGCCCTACCCCTGCGGCGCCACCTGATACTGCTCCAGCTTCCCGTCCGGCATCTCGTATGTCC
>DAINCT010000558.1:0-3029 GCA_036732245.1 Chloroflexota bacterium
ACCCGGGCCGATTCGGCTACTTCCGGGACGTGCTGACCACGCATCTACAGGTCGACCCGCGCGGAACCACCGCGCTCGATATCGGCTGCGGTGGTGGATTCCTGGCGGAGGAGTTCGCTCGGCTGGGCTGCAACGTCACGGGCATCGACCCATCCGCGCCGACGCTCGAGACGGCCTGCGCGCACGCTCACCGGTCGGGACTCGACATCGACTATCGGGTGGGCGTGGGGGAAGAGCTGCCGGTGGATGATGCCGGCTTCGGCCTCGCGTACTGCTGTGACGTCCTGGAGCACGTCGACGATCTCGATCGCGTCATAGCGGAGACTTCCCGTGCCCTCAAACCGGGAGGCATCTACCTCTTCGACACCGTCAACCGCACGTGGCTGAGCAAACTGGTCGCCATCAAGCTGATGCAAGACTGGAAGCCAACGCGCGTCTTCGACAGCACCCTGCATGACTGGGCCAGATTTATCAAGCCGGAGGAGATGCGGAATACTCTGGCGCGCCACGACCTGCACCTGCAGGAGGTCGTGGGCCTCTGGCCGGGTGGGAATCCTCTCACTATGTTGAGGGCCCTGGTCGGGGTGAAACGCGGCACGACGAGCTACGGTGATCTGGGCCTCTCCCTGCAAGCCAGAGCAGGGAGAGGCACCCGCCTCGCGTACATGGGCTATGCGCTCAAAGGTGGGTGACCACCCTCGACGCTCTGGCGGTCAATGCGGAAAGCAGATCTCTTCTCCGTGGTTTGGAATCGAGTAACCATCCACCCCTCTACTGCTATGACCTGGCGGGACGAGTCACCATGTCATGTCATATCACCCATTATCGGCTCCAATATCAGGTCTTGAGCCGATGGATGAGACGGGTGATGAGGGATACGCTGGAGACGCTAAAACCTGAAGTGGAGCACGTGTCATGGACCATCACATAGTGATTCTGGGCGGCGGGACGGGCGGGACATTGACCGCGAACCGGCTGCGGCGGATGTATCCTAACGATCGAGCGGAAATCACCGTCGTCGACCAGGACGATGGTCACATCTATCAACCCGGTCTCCTCTTTGTGCCGTTCGGATTGAAGCGGGCTGAAGACCTGCAGCGATCCCGCCGCGAGCAACTGCACGCGGGGATCGCGTATCACCAATCGGCGATCGATCGTGTGGAAATCTCCGACGATCGTGTCGTACTCTCGGACGGCACGGAACTGTCATATGATGTCCTGATCATTGCCACGGGCGCTATCCTGGTGCCGGACGAAACCGAAGGTCTGACCGGCACCGGCTGGAACGACACTGTCTGCACGTTCTACTCGCCGGCGGGCGCGGAGGCATTGAGGCAGAAGCTCGCCGCGTTTGAGGCAGGACGCCTGGTGGTGAACGTGGTCGATATGCCGATCAAGTGCCCTGTGGCCCCACTCGAGTTCTGCTTCCTCGCCGACTGGTTCTTTCGACAGAAGGGGATCCGCGATCGGATCGAGCTGACCTATGTAACGCCGCTGGACGGAGCCTTCACCAAGCCGGTGGCCTCCAGGCTCCTCGGCGGAATGCTAGCCGAGAAGGGCATCAACCTGGTCACGGAATTCAATACCGGCCAGGTCGACGGGGTGGAGGGTCAGCTCACGGCGTACGACGGCCGGACTGTCCCATTCGATCTCGCCGTGGTTGTGCCGTTACACGGCGGAGCCGAATATATCGGGAGATCCGAAGGTCTCGGGGACGATCTCAACTTCATCCCGACAGATGAGCACACGCTCCAATCGCAGGTAAAGCCGAACATCTTCGCCATCGGCGATGCAACGAACATTCGCACCTCGAAGGCCGGGTCGGTCACGCACTTTGAGGGCGACATCCTCTGCGAAAACGTGCGCCACTTCCTCGCGGGCGCGCCGCTCGACGCGCACTTTGACGGCCACGCCAATTGTTTCATCGAGACTGGGTCCCACAAGGCGCTCTTGATCGATTTCAATTTCGACACGGAGCCGCTTCCCGGCCACTTCCCGCTGGCAGTCGGCCTGCCACTGCTCAAAGAGTCACACCTCAATCACCTGGGCAAGCTGATGTTTGAGTGGATCTACTGGCATAACTTGCTGCCGGGTCACGGTATGCCGGGAGTCGGGTCAGCCATGCCCACGCGCGGCAAGTCGTACGAAGTGGCCACCACAACTCAGTACATGGAGGAGTAACGATGATAGCCGAGACAGTTAACAGCGCGACCATCGAGGTCGATCAAGAGGGATTCTTCGTGCACCCAGAGCAATGGACCGAGGCGATGGTGCCCGAGCAGGCTCGTAACGAGGGCATCGATCCGGTCAGCGACCAACACTGGCAGGTGATCCGCTTCATGCGGCAGGAGTACGCAACAAAGGGCACCGGACCCAGCGTACGGGCGCTTGGCAAAAGCTCAGGTGTCTCCATCAAGGAGCTGTACCAGTTGTTCCCGAAAGGTCCGGCGAAGGTCGCGGCACGCATCGCCGGCATCCCGAAACCACGCGGCTGCATCTAGGGTTTCTGAGGAGTAGTGATCATGACAACCGAAGTTTTGGAACGCAACCAGGTACCCAAACGAGCAGTGATTGAGAAGGTCTCGATCATCATCTCCAAAGGCTCGCTCGAGGGGATCTATCCTGGTCTCATCATGGCCAACGGAGCACGAGCCGAGGGCATCGAGGCCGACCTGTTCTTTACGTTCTTTGGTCTCGACACAATCCACAAAGGGCGCTACGATCACATCAAGGTCGCAACGGTCGGCAATCCGGGGCTCCACGTGGCGACCTGGCTCGGCGGATTTCCCGGCATGTCGAGCGTGATGACGCACTATCTGGCGAGCAAGATGGAGAAGCTCGACATCCCCTCCATTCCCGAATTCGTGGAGATGATCGCAGATACCGGTGCCCGGCTGTATGCCTGCAAGGCCTCGGTCGATCTGTTCGGCCTGGATCGGCAGGACTTCATCCCGCAGGTGGAGGACATCATCACCGTCGGCGAGTTCTATGAAAAGGCCGCCGGCGGACAAATCATCTTTACGTAATGC
>DAINCT010000559.1:0-3021 GCA_036732245.1 Chloroflexota bacterium
GTCTATCCGACGCCGCAGCCGTATCCGTATCCCTGAGCCGCGCACGCCAGTCTTGTCGATCAGGTTGTGCCGAAGTAACGATCGCCAAAGTCACCAAGACCCGGCAGAATAAACTTGCGATCGTTGAGCCCTCGGTCCACCACGGCCGTAAAAATCCGCACGTCCGGGTGTCGTTCATTCAACAGGGCAATTCCCTCGGGAGCCGCGAGAACGCACGCCAACCGGATGCTGCTGGCTCGATTTTTCTTTAACAGTTCCACGGTTGCGAGAGCAGATCCACCGGTTGCGAGCATGGGGTCGAGGATGATCGCCTCTGCCTCTGCCAACTGGTCCGGGAGTTTCTGGTAGTAGCTGTGGGCGATGGCAGTGGTCTCGTCTCGTTCCAGCCCCACGAAACCCACTTTGCTGCCCGGCACGAAGTCGCTCATCGCGTCCAACATGGCGAGACCGGCACGGAGCACCGGGACAAAGATCACGTTGCGGTCGATGACGTGCCCGCGCATTTCCTCGAGCGGCGTGCGCACGTTCACTTCTCGCGTGGGCAAATCCTCGAGCACGTGAAACGCCAGTATTAGGGTCAAGAGACGGGCATGGCGGCGAAATATATCGGTGCCCGTGTTCACGTCGCGCAGCGCGACCAGCGAATTATCCACTAGGGGATGCTGTACCACTGTAACGAGCTTTCCCGCTGTGCTCATGCATACCTCTCTTCCTTGCATCACTATACGCGGTGAAAAGAGGTGGAGGACCTCGATATATTGCCGGTCGGAACTAGGACATCTCCGGCGTCTGGTCTCGGTGCATCTCTGGGTTAGTCGGCGAATGCACGTCTACCTGCCCGACTTCTCGGTTGCCTGATTCGTCGCGCCGCCGAGCCTCTATCTCACCCGCGGCACGTTCCTGCGGGTCATTTTGCTCGCGCATCTCGGTGCCCTGCTCATGCATCGGAGCGATCACCCACCTCTGTCTCTGCGCCCAACGATGCCGCAGCGACTATATCCGCGCGGTACTCTCGGCGGGCTCGTCCACGTGCGCGGGCCGGATATCGATCTCGATGGCGGCCATCAGCGGTTGCGATCGTTGTGGCGGAGCAACAACCGAGCACGTTGCAACCATCGCCGCCGCCGCGAGCGCCGGCCCAAGCACCAGCGCGAAGATGGGAATAGTGACCGGCGCCACACCGGTCCGGATCGAATAAATCAACAGGGATGCGATCACGAGTGTGGTTACCACACCCATCGCCGTGGACAGCACGATCGCGCGCTTACTCATACGACTCCTCTATCCCTCAGTTGCCTCGCGCCCCATCGGCAGGATCGATGCCACTCATCTCGGCGCGTAATTCAGGGGTTACTTCGACGTTTTCCGATTAGGTGAGTGCCTGGGTTTTACTTATGGTTACCTTCGACCAATCATTGTTGATAGGCCACGTCCATCCGTTAGCCGCGACGAGACCATGCACCCGAGGCGAGATGACGTACAAACCGTCGACTGCACCGACGGAAATCCAATACCCGCCCCTCAGTGCAATCTTGGCCGCCTGCGCATAGAGTTTCGACCGCACTGCCCGATTCGGTTCGACGTCGGCACGATCGACCAGCTGGTCGAATTGATTGCTTTTGAATCCACCGATGTTGTCGGTCGCGGTCGAGCGCAACTGGTTCGTGAGCCAGTCTTGAGGATCTGGAAAGTCGTCGACCCACAGGTTCTCCGTGATTCTCTCCTGACTTTTGGTGACGTTCAAATTCTGCGTTACCACGTTTAGCCACGCGCTGAAATTGACCGACTTGATGGCGACGTGTGCTCCGATCTTCTGTAAGTTGTTGCTGATCGCGTCGTACTCGCGAAGGATGTCGGTGCTGTCATTTTGCGCCGTCATCGTGACGTGCTGGAGTCTGCCCGGACACTGTGCAAGTTCTCTCCTGGCACGCGCCGGATCGTACGACGGTACGTCGGGCTCCTTGCCGAAGTAACCCAAAATGCCGGGAGGCACTACATCGTAGAGTGGGCTGTATGCATTGTGCAACACAGTGCGCGTGATATTTTCTCGATCGATGGCGTAGGCGACGGCCAGACGACAGTGCAGGTTGTTAAATGGCGGGATCTGCGCGTTCGGCGTGATGAAATCAGTCTCAAACTGCGGAACGTTAATGAATCCCTTCATCGCCCTTGCAACGGTCAGGCCGGAAGACGGGAGTGTCGCTCCATCCAACTCGCCGGCTTGATACGCCTTGAACACGGCGTCGGAGGTTGCAAAGATCGGTGCATGAATCCTGATTTTGGGCTTCGCTCCGTAGTAGTTCGGATTCGGGACCAGGTCCATATACGGCGAGTGCCCCGCCGGATAAAACGAGGTTCGGCTCGTGGAATCATTGCGACACACGAACTTGAAGGGACCGGCTCCAACATTGCCGGAACAATCGTTGGTGAGGAAGGTGCCGACGGGTTTGCCTTGCATTACTCGTTCATCGAGGACGTCGCCTGTGTTGTTAGCAAGTGCCGCGAGAAAGTACGCGACTGGTTTGTTCAGTGTCAACTGGATGGTTTTGTGCCCCAGGACCTTGATACCCGAGAGTGCTTTGGCCCTCCCGGCCATAACCGAAGCCGCACCCTTGATGTGATTCAAATAGATGCCGGCGACCTGGGACTTCGTGGCAGGCAGGAGCGCGCGCGTGATGCTCCATGCCGCGTCCGCCGCCGTCACCGGGTCGCCGTTGCTAAACCTCGCATTCGGACGGATGGTGAACGAGTACACCCTTCCGCCGTCGCTGACCGTCCACTTCGAAGACAGATCGCCGACTATCTTCAGGCTTGGATACGAAAACTTCACCAGATTCGCGTCGACCAAATATTCCGTACCCACAGCGAGCGAATTTGTGCCAACTGCGGGATCGAGCGAATCCGGCCAATCCGCGCCGTAATTCGCCCACCAATTCAAAGTATTGGCCGCGCCCGTGTGAGCGGGGACCTTGGTGACGCTGGGGGAGGAGCCGCTGCTCGTTCCGCAGCCGCTCACCGTGA
>DAINCT010000560.1:0-1982 GCA_036732245.1 Chloroflexota bacterium
CCCTTTCAGCCCCCTGGAATCCCAGGGCTCAGAGATGATCGCGATGTGGTTGTGTCGCCCTCGCGCTAATTGCGCCATCGCATGCGAGATCGCCGGATATGTGTTCAGCCCCGAAAAGACATGCGCTGCAGCGTCACGATTCTCTTCTACGAGCGTCAGTCGTTCACGAACGGATGGCGCAACGATCAAATCTGCATTTCCGTAATCGATACCGGCCCAGCCCATGGCGCGACGGGCTTCGGGGAGATCCTCGGCAACAACCACAAGCACCCGCTTGCCGAAATCCGCCAACGCGCGCATCAGCGGAGCCTGGTGAAGAGACGGAATATTCTGCCAAAAAACGACGTCGAAATTTTTGGGCACGAATGACACATTATCTGAAGCGTGAGGTGTTAGCCGCCACTTTTGATTGGGCCCAATTACGTGGTGTAACTAACACCGGTGAGCGTGTCGCCCCCTACTGTCAGTTGTCGACATCGGCAAAAGGTGCGTTTCATGCGCAACGTCACCTGTTAGCGGCCATGCCAAACTGGGCGTTTTCTAGCGAACGTCGCAACACTCGATCAAATTGGGGCCGTTTCCTTGAGCCTATCGAAGTGCGTTTGGGCTGGTTCCCAGTTGCGTGATTCGCGAGGGCGCGCATTGATCTTCGCAGCGACTTCAGCCAGGCGTTCGGGGCTGTGCAGGTTCAGGTTGGTTCCCTTGGGGAAGTACTGGCGGATGAGCCCGTTGGCGTTCTCGTTGGAGCCCCGTTGCCAGGGCGCGTGCGGGTCGCAGAAGTACACGGGGATCGTCGTTTCTTCCTGAAATTGCAGATACTCGGCCATCTCTGATCCCTGGTCCCAGGTCAGTGATTTCCGCAGATGTGGCGGAAGGTCTGACAGCGCCTGACCAACGCGTTCACGCACGGTGGTGGCATCGCGTTTGCCATCCAGGTGTACGAGCAGCAGCATGCCGCTGGTGCGTTCCACGAGCGTTGCCATGGCCGAGCGGTTGAACGCCCCGCACACGAGGTCCCCTTCCCAATGACCGGGCACGAGCCGACTGTCGACCTCCGCCGGGCGCTCGCTCAGAAGCGGACCAGAGAACCGCGAACGCCGCACCGTCGTGCGGCGGTGTGAGAGCCGTCCGCGCCGCCCGGTCCGCAGATGACCCGTCCCGCAACACAACGCTCCCCGCTATCTTCCCCAGACGCGGCCGTTTACGAGCGGCATCGGCCAAGGCTTGGGCAGCGCGCGGCGCATACCGTTTCAGGCGTGGGGAACGATTCCGGGCCAGCTCGCGACTGACCGTGGACGGACTGCGTCCCAGCACGGTCGCGATCTGACGCAGGCTCTTCCCCGCGTGAAGCGCATCAGCGATCTGAATCCGCTCGCCTTCGGACAGATAGCGGGACGAGATGGTCGGTGGTGCCTTCAAGGAGATCGGGGCGTAGGTCGTCTCGCGCCCCTGCGCGTTCTTTATCGTTCGGCCGTGGCGCCATCGCATGCCCGTGCGCCGGTTGATGTTCAATATCCGGCACGCCTCGGCGTTGCCGATTCCTTGCCTCATCAGCCGAGCATATTTGCTGCGGGTCTCGACCATCGGCAGTGAGCCGCCGACCTTACTCCGACTTCTCGAACTCTCTGCCATCGCTACTCCTGAACCTCAGGTGTTGCGACGTTCGCTAGAAAACGCCCAGTTCGGATTGGCCATTGACAGTCACCACCGTCGTGCCGAATGGAGCCAAGAAAATGGTCGCCTCGATAATCCGGACGGGCTTCGCCCAGCGCGATCAGGACCACGTCCAGTTTCAAGAAGTCACCATGACGCTGAAACGCCCCCACGCCCTAATCGCCATCGCCATCGCCAGGCTCGGTCTCGGTCGGCCTGGCCAGAAATAACCCACGGAAGCGTCAGGAGAGCCGGGAATTCGCTACCTCCGAACACCGGTTCGCTGGAAATGCGAATGCGCGTTTGAGCGTATGAATGAGACAACTCGA
>DAINCT010000560.1:1992-2332 GCA_036732245.1 Chloroflexota bacterium
TCACGTACCTGATAGTCCACCGGTACATCTGCGTAGCCGGAAGAGGCAATTTCTCCGAGAGTCATTCGTACAGCATCCACGATCGCCTCTGCGTCCACACCAGCGGTGATGATGCTAGCGGTGTCTAAGGCTTCCGGACGTTCGATAAAATCACGGAGCGTGACGGCCGGGAACCTCAGCAGGCTTGACTCTTCACTGATCGTTCCACTATCCGACAGCACCAATTTAGCGGACTGCTGGAGCTTCACATAGTCATTGAAGCCAAACGGCTGATGGAATATCATCTTTTCTTTCAGGTGCTCCGGCTGAGTCCCGAGCCGCGCACGAGTCCGTGGATGCG
>DAINCT010000560.1:2342-3011 GCA_036732245.1 Chloroflexota bacterium
CAACAAGGACTCCAGCCGCTCCGGATTGTCGACATTCTCTTCTCGATGAATGCTCACGAGAAAGTATCCACCTGCGACCAGGCCCTGGCGAACGAGCACATCACTCGCCGATATGGCTGCTGCGTTGGATTCGAGTACCTCGCGCATTGGTGAACCGGTCAGCGAGATTCGTGAGGGGTGGATTCCCTCCGCGAGCAGGTTCCGCCGGGCATGTTCGGTATAGACGAGGTTGTAGTCCGCTATGTGATCGACCATACGGCGGTTCGTCTCTTCGGGCACGTTCTCGTCGAAGGAGCGATTGCCTGCCTCCATGTGAAAGACGGGAATCTTCATTCGACGCGCCATCAGTGCGGAAATGCAGCTATTGGTGTCACCCAACACGAGCATGGCGTCCGGCTTCTCTTCAAGCAGCACTGCTTCAGTCTTCACCAGGATTGAGCCGAGCACCGCGCCCAACGAGCTCGTGTCCGCCTCGAGAAAATGGTCGGGTCGTCGTAACCCGAGATCTTCAAAGAACACCTCGTTTAGTTCGTAGTCGTAGTTCTGTCCCGTGTGGACGAGCACGTGGTCGGTGTGTTCGTCGAGCCTCTTGATCGTGGGTGCAAGCCGGATGATCTCGGGCCTCGTCCCCACTACGGTCAGGACTTTCAATCGGCCGGTCATCTACAC
>DAINCT010000561.1:0-2997 GCA_036732245.1 Chloroflexota bacterium
GATCTATTCACTGCCGCGTTGGTCGAATCTAGCCGAATGCTCTATATAGGAAGGGGACACCATGGTAACGGCGCTCACACGTGCGGTTAGCCGGAGCATCGCCGATTGCGCGCTTTCATACATCGAGCGCCTTCCCATCGATTTCGACCTGGCGGCACGACAACACAGTGCCTACGAGAATCTCCTACGGCGGCTGGGCGTGCAGGTGGTCTCCCTGCCGGCCGAGCACGAGCTGCCGGACGCCGTGTTTGTCGAAGACACCGTGGTAGCGGTGGACGAGGTTGCGGTCCTCACCATTCCGCGTCTCGCGTCGCGGCAAGCGGAGGTCAACAGCATGGCTGCGGCCATTGCGGCCTACCGCCCACTGCAGCGATTACGTGACGACGCCCGACTCGAGGGAGGAGATGTAATCCGGATCGAGCGAACCGTTTACGTGGGTCTCTCGCAGCGGACAAATCGAGCGGGAATCGATCAGCTTGCCGCCCTGCTCGCCCCACATGGCTACGACGTGCGGTCGGTCGAGATGAACGGCTGTCTGCACCTGAAGACCGCGTGCACCTATGTGGGGAACAATACCATGCTTGCCAATCCGCAATGGGTCGAGACCGCGGTGTTCGGTGAGCGCGACGTTGTTGAGGTGTCACCGACCGAACCGGACGCGGGGAACGCGTTGCTCCTCGGCGGAGTGCTGGTGATGCCGGCCGCGTTCCCTGAGACACGTTCAGCACTGGAAGACCGAGGATTTCGGGTCGAACCGGTCGACGTTTCGGAGTTGCAAAAGGCTGAGGCGGGTGTCACCTGCTGCAGCGTCCTGCTGAGTGACGTCCAGCCGGTTGCCGTCTCGTGAAGGCCGCCGTTTGTTACGAGTTCGGTCAGCCTCTCGTCGTGGAGGAGGTGGAAATCGAGTCTCCCCGGCTTGGTGAGGTAAAGGTTCGGATGGAGGCGACAGCCGTTTGCCATAGCGACATCCACTACATCGAAGGGGAGCGTGCCGCCCAACCGCCGCTGGTCGTCGGCCACGAAGGAGCCGGCGTGGTCTGGGAGGTCGGCCCGGACGTATCCCTGGTACAAGTGGGCGATCGGGTCGCACTCTCGCTGCTTCGGCAGTGCGGCCGCTGTTACTTCTGTTCCATTGGCATGCCGTACCACTGTGAGGGGCATTTCGCCCTCGCGATGGAGAGTCGCCTGCGCAATCGCGCTGGCGTCGCGCTCCGCGACGGGGAGCTGGGCGCCTCGGCCTTCGCCGAGGAAGCCATCGTCGATCAGTCGCAGTTGGTCGTCGTACCCGATGATGTGCCGCTCGATCGGGCTTGCCTGCTCGCCTGCGGGGTGATTACCGGGGCGGGAGCAGTGATCAATACGGCGGGTGTGCGCCCCGGGAACAGCGTGGTGATCATCGGCGCCGGCGGGGTTGGGCTGAATGCCATCCAGGGAGCTGCGTTGGCGGGCGCGTACCCAATCATTGCGCTCGATACCCTGCCGGCGAAGCTGGAGGCGGCACGTGAGTTTGGCGCTACGCACACGATCCAGGTCGGCAATTCCGATGCAGTGGATGCCGTACGAGGCGTGACGAACGGCCGTGGCGCCGACTACGCCTTTGTGACGGTTGGGACCGCCGGTGCCGTGGGCGGTGCGTTCGATCTCATCCGCGTGGCCGGAACGTTGGTACTGGTCGGACTGCCGGCGCCAGGTATCACGGCGCCGCTACCTATCCGCGAGTTTGCCTGGGCCGGCCAGCGTGTGCTGGGAAGCTGCATGGGGTCGACTCGTCTGAGCGTGGACGTGCCGTATTTCATCGAACTGTACCGGCAGGGACGCCTCAAGCTCGACGAATTGATCACGGCGCGCTATCCTCTGGATCGCATCAACGAGGCCATCGAGGTCGTCAAGCGGGGCGAAGCTCGTCGCAACGTCATTATGTTTGATGAAGCGATTCAGTAACAGAAATCGGGTCTGAGCACGCGGGGGTCGTAGGCCGTCCGTCCCGTCGGCGGCGCATTGCAGAGGCACCCGACGAGCCGGCCACAGAGGAGCCGGCCTACCCCGGTCCTTCACGAGCCGTAACCTACATCATTTCACGGTTGACAATGTCATAGAGATCAGTACAATCAACCGCATATACATGCTTTCTTGTCGCTAAATTTCTGTGGAAGCTGCGGCCGAGGCCGCTAACCGACTTTCTATGTGCAATCAGTTGCTGGTGACCCCAATCCGTTCTGGATGAGGTTGTGTCTCCCATCAGGAAAGGAGGACGGTGCATCCAGTCCACTGTCCCACCGGTGGGCAGGTGGAATCAGCCGACAAAGGAATAGGAGGTCTCCCTTATGAAGCTTCAACGTGCCCTGCGCATTGGAACCGCCGCGTCATTCATGGGCTTTGCGTCCGTGACCGCATTCCCCGGCTTTACTTCGGTGGGAGAGACGCAGACGTTGCCCACCCCGTCGTCCAATGTCTCAGTTTTCGCCACTGGGTTCAATAATCCCCGAGGTCTCACGTTCGGACCGGACGGGAATCTGTATGTCGCGGAAGGCGGACTGGGTGGTACCGCTTCGACCGTTGGCCAGTGCACCCAGGTGCCCGCTCCCGTGGGCCCGTACACCGGCAGCACGACCGGCGGTCGTATCTCAAAAGTTTCCTCGGCCGGAGTCCGTTCGACGGTCACCGACGCGCTTCCATCCGACCAGACTGCCCCGACTCAGGGGTCACTGGTCAGCGGCGTGGCGAGTATCGCTTTTGTCGGCAACACCATGTACGCGCTTGAGGCAGGGGCCGGCTGTGGCCACGGAGTCCTAAACACTGCCAACGGGGTCTATCGGATCGATACCCTCTATGGAACCGCCGCGATGATTGCCAACCTCGGTTCGTTCGAGCAGGCGAATCCGACCAAAACAATTGAACCCGACGACTTCGAGAAGCTCGCATGAGTCACCTGCGCGAGTTGTAGGATCGGGCCGCGCAGCGACCCGTCAACGTCACGGCCGCCCGTGACGCCTTCTG
>DAINCT010000562.1:0-2321 GCA_036732245.1 Chloroflexota bacterium
CCTTTGAGGCTGCCCTGGAGTATATGCCCCTGGTAAGGATTCGTTGTCAGGACAGCTAACGCGTCCCGAACGCGCGTTTCCCAAGCGCGAAGTCGCCGAATGTCCTTTGCCGCTTCGCGCGTGAATTGCAGCCGGTATGGGCTACCGGGCATCCTCGGTATCGTCATCCCCGGCAAACACCTCATCGAGCGTCAGCGTCTTGCCGTCCCGATATTCGTTCAGCGCGTGCGACGCAAGCACATCGAAGGGGTTGAGCGCCTTCGCATAGCGATACACCCGCACGCCTTCTTCCTCGACCGTCTCCATACACAACGTATCCCCCGGTGCGATCTCGCCACGCTCTTCCTTGGGAATCGTAATGCGGAAGCGATGGTCCACCTGTACCGTCACCATGTCTTCCCCGTTCCTCTCTTGTGGGGATTTCCCCCATAGTATAGAGTACCGGAGCGCATTTCCTCTGCGATGAAGGATGGGTAACATTTCCGGCACGCCGACTTGCGGATTCGCATCACCGTTTGGGTCCAACTGCGGCCCGCTCGGTCTATCCGGAATCAACGGAGAGCGCGACACCTAGCCTTCGATAGCCTTCTTGCCGTTCCCGGCACCTCGTCGAATGATCGTCTCTGTCGTGCCTCCTCTACCAGCTCGCGCCAGTTGGCAGGGTTGCCGGCAATCACTGAGTAGTACCCGTCCGTGAACGCCGCATTGTCGAACTCCCGGTCGGGGATCTGCTCCGGCCAGTCGCGCCGACGCCCGCAGGGCGGCCGTGCCAGCAGTTCGGCACAGCTGTCGACCAGTTCGTCCGCTGGCAAGGTTTCCATCTCGTGGAACCAGGCGGCATAGGAGGCATGGTCGAATGGCTCGCCTTATGGCGCAGCCGGTGACGGCAGACCGTGCTACCCGGCCGCCACGACGTCTGCGACGATAGGGAGTCGGTCGCCGGAGGGCGGCGCCGCTTCACCAGAGGCTTGCGCTACTCCCGACCGTTCAAGGTTGAGCTGAAGCAGCCGCCGTAAGATGTCTTCGTCGGTCAGGTCGTGCGGCCAGCCGTAGGCGTCGAGGACGGCGTGGTCGAGCGTGCGGTGGGCCAGGTCGAGCCAGGTGGGGCGCTGGTTGTACAGGTTGGTGAGCGTGCGCCCGCCCCGGACCTTTCACGCCGCGTTGCCGGTGCTATGCTAGAGCAGAACAATGGGAGGACATCCATGCAAAGCGCCGTCGCAGAGATTAATATTGGTCAGGATGAGCAGCGCCAGGAGCAGGTTCGTCGCAACCAGGCCGTCATTGCGTTGCTGAATGCCTGGGAGCACGAGGACCCGAACGAACAGCGAGAGACCATCGAACTCCTGATGCGCACCCTGGATGTGGACCGGACATCGAGTCGGAGGATCTTCCCGTGAGGGTGTCGACACTCCGGTGATTGTATTGCTTGATTCAGGGCCGCTGGGGTTGGTCACTAACCCGAGTGGAACGGCGGAGAGCCTGCGTTGCAAGCAGTGGCTCGTCGATCTCCTTGGACAGGGGATACGGACGCTCGTTCCTGAGATCACCGATTACGAAGTCCGGCGTGAACTGCTCCGGGCGGGTCGTACGCGTGGCCTGGCTCATCTGGATCAGCTCAAAGCGACCACTGGCTACGTGCCTCTGACGACAGAGGCGATGTTGCAGGCGGCAGAATTTTGGGCGCAAGCGCGGCGGCAAGGACAGCCGACCGCACCTGACCTGGCGCTTGACGGGGACGTAATCCTGGCTGCGCAAGCGGTGCTGCTGGCGCAGCAGGAACGTGACACCGTGGTGATTGCAACCACCAATGTCGGCCATCTTTCGCGCTTTGCTCCGGCGCAGCACTGGCAGGATATCCAGGCGCCGACCTAATGAAGCAGTACGGACGGCCTAACCGCTAGTCTGTGTCGGCCTCTTCGGCGGGATGGCGTGACCGTTGGTCATCGCACAGGCGCACCTCGAAGAGGACAGTGACCGGATGGAACTCGTCCTTGAAGTCGGTGGTGTCGTGGGTATCCCAAAATGCCGCTTCCTCTTCCAGATTGGCGAACTCGGGGATACGGCTCGGCTGCATACCGGTGGTGGCATCGCTCATGACATCGTCTCTCTCTGCTCGTGGTAGCGTCTCGTTTCGCCGGCATTCGCGTTGTGGGCGGTGACGCAGTAGTAGAGGTCATCGCTGTTTGGCTTCAGAATGATGGCGAGCATTCAACCGACGCGAGTCGGGCCACCAATACGGATTCGTTACTTGTATGCCTCACTGGCGATGAAGTCGCCCGGGCAGACTTGCTGCACCTCTCGTCGCATCACATTGTGGCGGG
>DAINCT010000562.1:2331-2995 GCA_036732245.1 Chloroflexota bacterium
GTGGCGGGCGATGTGCGCCACGTTCCAATCATCCCAGCGGAGGCGCCGGACCCGTACCTCGTTCGCGCCTCGATTGTACGGGACTTGGCCTTTGATGCGACAGACGGGCAGCGTGGCGCGTAACGGCGCTGTCCGCAGGCTGTCCGCGCCACATCGAACCCCATTGTCGGCTCGGACGCCACGATCGGCCTACTTCTATTGCCATAATGCAGCGAATTGCGTTCTGACGACTATACATGAGTTAGCATGTTGCTTTCCGGGCGAGAAAGGCACGCCAATGAGCATCGGCTTCCCATCAGGTCAGGCGGCGCGCATCGCTGGCGTCTCCTACCGGACCCTCGACTTCTGGGCGCGGTCGGGCTTTATTGAGCCGAGCATTGTCCAATCGTCAGGCAAAGGGAGCGATCGGATTTACTCTTTCCAGGACATTGTGGCGATTCGGGTCGCCGGTAAGTTGCGGGAGGCAGGGGTTAGCCTACAGGCGCTTCGCAAGGTGCTCCGATATCTTCAGGAACGCGAGGGCTTTGAGACCCCGCTTGCTGAAACATACCTCGTCTCTGATGGTCGCGATGTGTTCGAGAAACGGGGGGACGAGGTTTTATCGGTACTCAGGCGCCCGGGCCAGGCCGCATTCTCGTGGGTGCTCGATCTCACGGGCGTCGTG
>DAINCT010000563.1:0-2985 GCA_036732245.1 Chloroflexota bacterium
CGCGCGAGAACTACCACGATGGCTATGTGATCAACACCATCATCGACGCGGCGTACCGCTCGAACGAAAACAAGAAGTGGGAACCCATCAAGTTCTAACCCGCCGCGTCCCTCTGACCAATATGGGAATCGACGGAGCTCGCCACTCTCCGTAGCTCGCCGCTCCGTCGGCGAGGCCGAGGCCGGCCCCAATGAGCGCCGATCTACACGGTGATGACGACCTTGCCCCGGGCGTGTCCGGTTTCGAGGTAGCGAATCGCCTCAGTCGTCTCGCTCAGGGGGTACGTTCGGTCGATGACCGGCGTGACCTTCCCGGCTTCGACCAACTCCTTCAGGGCCGCTAGATCGCCTGCATTGATATTCGCCATGAACGGGAGCAGCCTCTGACCCACGAACCGCGACAGCACGAGCGCTCTGACCGGATACAGCAGGGGCCCGAGGAAATTGCCACTCTTACCGCCGCCGATGGCAATGAGTGTTCCCGTGGGAGTTAGTACGCGCCGCAAATGCCTGAACGAATGGTTGCCTACGGTATCGAATATCAGGTCGTATCGCTGGCCGCCGCGAGTGAAGTCCTCCTGGGTGTAGTCGACGATCTGGTCGGCGCCGATCGAGCGGACCAGGTCTACATTCCTCGTGCTGCAGACGCCGGTCACCTGCGCGCCGAACGCCTTCGCAATTTGCACCGCGAAGGTACCCACGCCTCCTGCCGCACCGTTGATCAGAACCCGCTGCCCGAGTTGCAGCTTTCCCTTGTCCCGGAGGCCCTGCAAAGCGGTGCAGCCCGCCATGGGTATAGTTGCAGCTTGCTCGAAGGTAAGTCCTGCCGGCTTGGGCACGAAATTCCGCTCTCTCCCTCCAACGTAGTCAGCGAGGGCTCCGTCGCGGGCACCAAATACTTCGTCACCGGCCTGGAACTGCGTCACGTCCTTGCCGACCGACTCGACGATCCCCGCCACGTCGACGCCCGGGACAGTTTGCTTTGGTCTCCGCAGGCCCGTCATGAAGCGTACGAAGTAGGGCAACCCTCTGATAAGGTGCCAGTCGTACGGATTGACGGACGCTGCTCGAACCCGTACGAGCACGCTGTCATCGTTGATCACCGGCTTCTCGATCTCCTCTAGCTTCAGGTTTTCAGGTGACCCGTACTTGTTGTTAATGATCGCTTTCATCTCTGTAACCACCATCGATACCTCCAAGACTTCTGTGATTTATACGTACAGCGTAAGCTTATGGTGTAAGTCTATACGTACGGTGTAAGCTTGTCAAGATATAGGAGGTGGTGAAGTCGATGCGCGCCGAATCTCGAGTTCCCTTAAACCGGGACCGGGTGCTTCAGGCCGCCATCGACCTGGTGGATGATGGCGGAATCGAGTCGCTCTCGATGCGCAGGCTCGGCCAGGCCCTCGGCTTTGAGGCCATGTCGCTGTACAACCACGTCACCAACAAGGATGATCTCCTGGACGGTATCGTCGATCTTGTCCTGAGCGAGATCGAACTGCCTCCTGGTGACGAAGCGTGGGAAACGGCTATCCGGGAATGCGCGATCTCGGCGCACGATGCGTTCTGGCGCCATCCCTGGGCGTGCAACCTCGTCATGTCGAGTCCCAGGGTCCGTCCCGCGCGACTGCGCTACATGGAGGCTTTACTCAGGACCCTGCGGGAAGCGGGGTTCTCGCCCGAGGCGACATATCACGCCTATCATGCTCTCGACAGCCACATCCTGGGATTCACGCTCTGGCAGGTGGGACATACGATGTCCGGAGACGGGCCCAGCATCAGGACCAAGGAGGAGATGGCACTTTTCCTCGCGAGCTCTTTTCAGGAGTTTCACATCAGCGAATACCGGTACCTGCTCGAGCACGGCGAGCAGCATCTCACGGAAGGTAGCCACAAGGACGAGAGTACGTTCGAGTTCGGGCTACGGCTGATTCTCGACGGCCTGAAGCGGATACGGGACGCGACCTGAGGCTGGGTGCGCGCTTGCCGAGGGACTCGCATGCTACTCTCCGGCTGCACCGTCCGTCGACTCGCACAGGATGTCGGCGTGGCCGCAGTGCCGGGCCAGCTCCTCGATCATGTGAAGGTAAACCCAGCGCAGCGTTTGCTCGTACCCGCGGCCACGGGTGATGTCGTCCAGCGAGTACGGTGCGATCGCTTGGTCGGCGCGGTGCAGGCGGCGCGGTATGCGGCCACGACCGACTCCACCGTGTCGTGCGGCTCGATGCGCCAGTCGGCGTACTCATCTTCCGGCGTGTGATAGGTGAGCAGGATGTTCTCACCGTTCATGGTGACCCGGAATCACCATTCCTCGGTGTCGGTGCTGTGTTTCATGATGCCGAGCAGAGTGGTCTGCGAGGGCACGAGCCGCCGGCTCGCAGCCACTCGATCGAGCCCGTCCACCTTCCGGATCAACGTCTGCCGCAGGGAATCAAGTTGACCCTGCAGCAGCAGCCGTTCCGATCCCTGACCGGGTAGTTGCCGCGTCTCTTCCACGAATTCCTCCCGGGGTTGTCTTAGAACGCCTGTACTACTTATCATGCACTGCAGGAACCATTCTCACCACAGTCGGATAGGCTTACCGGGAGAGCGATATGCAAGAGAACGAGGTCTTTGTCCTGGCAGATCACGCGTTACAGAACGTCATCAAGCAGATTAGGCCCGAGCAGTGGGATATGGAGATGCCGCCCAGCTTCGCTCGACGCGGTGGCGCAACAGTGACGCTGCGCGAGCTCATTAACTATCATGCCTACGACGATGCCTGGGTGCCGGATATGGTGGCCGGTAAGACCATGGACGAGGCCGGCAGGACCAAGTTCGACGGCGATCTGCTGGGGGAGGATCCGATCGAGAACTTCGGGAAGATCGTGGACACCGCCTGTGCCGCGGCTCAGAGCGTGGACGATCTGGAGCGCACCGTGCACTGCTCGTTCGGAGATTTCACCGCGCGGGAATATTTCTGGCAGATCAACTCCTTCCGTGCGTT
>DAINCT010000564.1:0-2981 GCA_036732245.1 Chloroflexota bacterium
CGGCGGCATGACTGCGATCAAGACACGGACCAAGCCGATTCTCGGCCGCTGCCCTGTCTGACTCACGGACGCGCCTGGTCGAGCACGCCCGCGGGGGGATGCGGTGCTCGCGCCGTGGCGAGAATGCTGCCGGAGAGAATCAGCACGAAACCGAGCGCAGTTGCCAGGGTGAACCGTTCACCCAGCAGCGCCACGCCGAGCAAGACCGCAACGGCAGGATTGACATACGTGATCACCGTCGACCGATACGGTCCAGCCTCTGCGATCAATGCAAAGTAGAGGACAAATGCCAGGGCGGTACAGACCAGCGCCAGGACGGCGACCGCCACGAAAACCCTTAGTGGCGGGACCGCGGCGGAGAAATGCGTCAGTCCCAACGGCAGGTAAATGAGGGCTGTGATCCCGAGCGACGCGGCGATCACACCCATCGAGGGTAGATCGCGCAGGTGCCGGGCGATGAGGATTGGCCCCACCGCATACCCAACCGTCACCACCGCAACCTCGAGTACCGCCCGCACGTCACCGGCGCGCAGATCGAAACCGAGCAAGATACCCACTCCGACGATTCCGAACAGCAATCCGATCACGCGCCGCACGCCGAAGCGCTCATCACCTCCCGCAACGCGCGACATCACCAGGCCAACCAGCGGTACGGCGGCCACCAGCAGCCCGGTGAGCGAACTCGAGAGTCTCGTCTCTGCATCAGAGAGGAGCAGCCAGGGCACTGCTACCTCGACGACGGTGTAGAGCAGGACGATCTTCCAGCGTGTCACCAAGGGGCGCAGGTAGCCGCGATACTGCGCCAGCGGGACCAGGATGAGTGCCCCAACCCCGGTCCGGAGCAGAACCAGCGTTGCAGGATTGAGGATGTCAACCGCGACCTTAATCAGCAGGTAGGGAATCCCCCAGATCACGCACATGGCGCCAAACAGCGCCCATCCGCGTTTGGTCACGATTCGCTGCTCCCCGCTTCAACCATGCGCCTCATCAAGCACCTCTGCATACCGGTGACGAATGTCTTTGTTGGTGGCCTTTGTCCGGAGCGGGATCATGCGCTTATCCTTCTCCGGGGTGTGTTGGCCCTGCATCGCTCGGGATCCCGGCTGACCTCGCACTTGCAGGACGAGGGGCATCGTCCAACGATACCGCGCATTCGTTACGGTTCATCAAGCTCGCCCCTTCCCGCACTTGGAACCCAGTTCTCCGCAACAACCGAACCCATCGGCGCTGACCTGGTAGGTCACTTGGCTTGAAGGGAGCCATTCATCCAACTCGCATGCATTGCAATGGTTGCTTGGATCTCCGGGTGAAGAACCGATCGACACGAATGCGGACGGACAGTATGCTGAGACCACCTGCCGGAGCTGCGTGGGCAGAGACTCGCACCACTGTCGACGATGAGGAGGGTTGTACCGGTTGAACCGATCCGACGGTATCGATCCGCTCGAGCCGCTGGTTGCACTCGGTATCGAGGGCATTACGGGAGTGCTTCCGGTCTCGGGTGGCATGGATACTCTCATATGGCGGGTAGAGACGGTGCACGGCACGTACGCCTTGCGACTGTTCCAACCGAATCAACGAGATCAGTACTGGCGCGAGATCCGAGCCATGGAGATTGTCGGCACGCTTGGGGTGCCGGTTCCCAGGATCACCGTACACGGAATGTGGGGAGATCGGCCGGCCATCCTCATGGAGTGGTGCGACGGCCGTACGGTGCTCGACGAAGTGCAGGTCCATCCTGAGCGACTTGAGCCGCTTGGGGAATCGATGGGGCGACTGCAAGCGCGTATCCACGACATGTCCGTGCCTCAGGAGTACTGGGAGGACCATCGTTCCTGGCTGGATATGGCCGGCCCTGATGAGGCCGAACTGAAAAAGCAGCTGCGAGCAGGCGGTCTCCGCGACGGCCACCCCCTGCATCTCGATTTCCACCCGCTCAATGTCCTGTGCGTCGGCCCTGAGGCAACGGTCGTCCTCGATTGGGCCAATGTGACGGTGGGCGATCCTCGGGCGGACGTGGCCCGTACCCGCTCGATCCTCCGGCTGGCCGCTCCCCCGTCGACCGTTTCCTCGCCTGGCTTCGACTCAATCCGCGCGACGTTCGAAGGTGCCTGGATGGACGGGTACACCCGGCTCGCCGGCCCGCTGCTGAATATGGAACTCTTCGAGATCTGGACCGAGATCGTCTTCATGCGGGATATGGAGCAGTACATCGGTAGACCCGACTTCTGGATGGAGCCATCGGACTTCGACCGGGTGCGCGACCACATCGCCCTGCTCAAACGTCGAGCCGGTCTGAGCCAGGAGTCCTGAGTGGTGCTTCAATAGGCATCCGGTTGACGAGCGAGGAGCGACAGGCACGACGCGAACGGGCCCGAAAGCGACGTCATCGCGTCGGCGGATCAGCCGCCTGTGCCCGACGACCACTGACTCGATCTCGACCAGTTTGAAATGACAGTTGTGACCAACACAAGCGCCCCACTCGTGGTCAGCCCGTGATCGCAACCATCCGCACGTCGTCGCCGAGCTTGATCTCACCGTCCTCCAGAATGTCGGCACGTAGGCCGCCCCGGTGCACGAGCGCGCGCAACGCTGGACGCGAAGCGTAGCGCTGGAGCACAATGCACGGCTCACAGAGTCGCATACCACGGCAATGAACGCTTCCGATCGTGAATTCGCTGCCAACCAACCCATTGAGGTCGATGCCCCGCGTAACAAGGTTGCGACGATGTTCACTCGGCTCGAGGGGCGGGTCGAATGATTCGCACACCTCAGCCTCGATCAGCGTCAGGGCACTTCCGGGCCCGCCGGAAGGAAACGTCCCGGTACCGGCCACATACCGATCTCCCTGCAGTCCTCTCCCGGCGAGGGCCTGTACGACGTCGCGGACCTCAGCCGAGGTGCCCGCTGCCGGAGCGACCCAGATTGCCTCGATCGTGCCAGGGCCATGCGGCGCGATCGGACGGGGCGGACGTGCCAGA
>DAINCT010000565.1:0-2970 GCA_036732245.1 Chloroflexota bacterium
GACATTCAAGCCGAAGTGCAGCGGGCCATGAAGGTGAACAACTGGCCCAGCGGTTTGAATAACCAGTACTACGTATATACCGGGTACGGCGTGGCGGATTGCTTCGCACCCCCCGGACAGGCGGCGCTCACTCCGACCTGCAGCGTGGCGGGTCCGAACCCCGGTTACTGCGCGTATCACGGCGACTTCATGGCCGGTACCGGCAACTATGTCCTGTACGCCGACATGGCGGACGGTGCATTTGCCGCCAACTCAACGGGCGTTAACCTGTGCTACTCGGCTCCGATCGGAGTCACTGATCCGAGCCACACGGTCAACGGCACCGCCATTACCGATCCGATCGCGGATGCAGAGGTGTCCATCACCTCGCATGAGCAGTTTGAGACGGTCAACGACGCCGAGGTCGGCACCGCACAACAGTACGCACCACCGCTCGCCTGGTACGACATCGTGAACGGCGAGATCGGAGACAAGTGCGCGTACATCTACGGCAAGTACGCCTCCGACGGCAGCAACATCGTACTGCATGGCAATCACTACATCGTGCAGACGGAATACAGCAACTGGGACAACGGCTGTGCTCTCACCGCGTATCAGGGGAACGGCGGCTACGGCGGCGCGGCTCCCGCGGTCGCCATCCAAAAAGGCTGGAACCTGATCAGCGTGCCGGTGTCCGGTATCACCAGTACGGCGCAACTGGTTGCCAGCATGACATCGGCCGGTTTGCCGGCCGGTTCCATCACCGAGGTCCAGACTTACCACAACGGAAAGTACCAGAATTACTTCCCGGGCAAGGGCAAGGCGCTGCCATTGGCCCGCACCGACGGCGTCCTGGTGCAGAGCAGTGCGGCGGGTACCTGGACTCCAAGCGGGAGCGTGTACACCTCGGCGCCTTCCGTTCAGCTAAATCCCGGGTGGAACCTGGTGGCAGCCACCTATCCGAATCCAGGGCTCACTACCGACGTCATCTTCAACCAGATCGCCGCTGAGTCTGGCGCCTGCAGCGCCGCCATTTTGACCAATCAAGCCTGCAGCCCGACGATCACGGAGATCAAATCGATCGGTGCGGGTGGTCAGACGATCGATTGGAAGCCGGCCGCCGCGGACTCGAGCGGAAATGCGACCTGGCCCCAGACGATCGGCAACCAGATTCCATTCACCAGTGGTATGTGGGTCTACGCGAGCAAAGCGCTGACCTGGGCGGTGCAAGGGACTCAGTGCCAGAGCGTCGACGCTGCGGGGCTGTGCCACTAAGAGCGCACCTCGTGGGAAGCGAGGAAGAATAGAGTTTCGGGAAAAGCGAAGCGGTCGGAATGGGCATTCCGACCGCTTCGGCTTTGGTGGGAACAGATGCGTGCTGAGCGCAGTCCCCTATTCAGTTGGCAAATATGTATCGTTCAATGACGCCGGACTCGAGAGTCACCAGATCGTACGAGCGAATACAACTCCCGGATCATTTACAGCAATGAACGTTCCAGGCTTAATCCATCCGTCCCTTCTGCTTCTCGCGCCGCGCGTTTCGCTCCTCGAATTACGATTACATTACCATTTATGACGGCCTTGTCAACCCATAAAAGTTGAGATACTTCTTTCGACCCACCACTCTGCTTACCACGCGGTGCCCGGAGCGGCAGGCGACCGAAATGTATACACTCCGGTGTGCTTCGAGACTTCGTCTTCCAGATCCCGCGACGTGGGGATATCGTACTCGGCCAGCAGTACGAATTCCCTGACGGGGAAGTAGGCCCGGCCCGGGTCTGCCAACAAGACACGCACCCCGGACGCGTGCAGACTTCGCAGCCACGGCAGGACGCGAGCGGCCATCGGTTTTTCATAACAGACGTCGCCTGCCAAGACCACATCGATGATGAGCGGCTGTTCGTCGAGCAGATCGTACTGCCAGACGGTGACCGACAGGGCGTTCGCTTCGGCATTGAGGCCCACGACTTCGATACTGTAGGGGTCGGTGTCGACGGCGACCACCGTTGCTGCCCCTGCCTTCATCGCAGCCAACGCGCAGATGCCTGAGCCGGCAGCAAAATCGATTACACGTTTGCCCTGAACTTCGGCCGGTCGATCGAGAAGATACCGGGCCAGGGCCTGTCCACCCGCCCAGGCAAAGGCCCAGAAGGGCGGGACTCCTTCCAAGCGGTCGACTTCGGCGTCCAGCGTGCGCCACAGCGGAAAGATTTCATCGGCCTGGTACAGCTCCAATTCCGGCACAGCCGGGGCAGGACGCAATCGCGTATGCAGGAGGATGAAGTCGCGGCGCGAGGCAGTCATACTTCCACTATCGTCATTTCGCGCTGGGCAGCGGACGTTTGCCGCGACACGCTCTCGTCCGGAGTACCATGGGTTCATATCCAGAAACCGACGAAAGGGTGGGTGCAATGGCGGATGAAATCAAGTACCAGTTAAGCGAAGACCAGATTCCGGAGCAGTGGTACAACATCCTCGCCGACGCCCCATCAGCTGCTACGCCCGGTCTCCATCCGGTGACTCATCAACCGCTCGGTCCGGAAGATCTCGCCCCGCTCTTTCCCATGGATATCATCATGCAGGAGGTCTCCACCGAGCGGTATATCGAGATCCCCGAGCCTGTCCGGACTCTGTACCGGCAGTATCGTCCTACGCCCCTGTTCAGGGCCCGACTGCTGGAACGAGCACTCGACACGCCCGCCCACATCTACTACAAGTATGAGGGCGTCGGCCCGGCCGGCAGCCACAAACTCAATACTGCGCTGGCGCAGGCGTACTACAACAAGAAGGCGGGCATGCGTCGCCTGGCGACCGAGACCGGCGCCGGCCAATGGGGCTCGGCTCTCGCGATGGCGTGCTCTTTCTTCGGGCTGGAGTGCACCGTGTATATGGTGCGGGCCAGTTACGAACAGAAGCCGTATCGCCGGGTGTTAATGGAGACGTACGGGGCCGCCGTGCTGTCCAGTCCGACCGATCTGACACAGGCCGGAC
>DAINCT010000566.1:0-2942 GCA_036732245.1 Chloroflexota bacterium
CGAAGGACCTGAACCGGGGCATCCGGATGGGCGAACGCCTCGAGACCGGCATGCTGGGCCTGAACTCCGGCGTCATCTCCAACGCCGCCGCACCGTTCGGCGGCGTCAAGCAATCCGGCCTGGGACGCGAAGGCGGCCTCGAAGGCATCGAGGAATACCTCTACACCCAGTACATCGGCATCGCCGACCCCTACGCCAGCTAGCTGACACCGGAACTGAAGCTGCCAGGAAAGCAGTCTCCGCACGATCTGTGATCTCTAAATTTCAGATCGGAAGGCGCCACTGACTATGCACAAGCACATGCCATTCAGGAAGGAAGTCGGGGAGTGCTGGTCACTCAGCACAGCTTCGCCTCCTACACAGAAGCAGCCGGCCCCGTCCCCGTCAGGGGATGGGGCCGGCTGTTTCAGCTCTAGGGACGTCGGGGTGCTGTGTCTGTGTAGCGGCCCGGAATGTGGTCGCGTTCGGCACTCGTCGAAACGTAGGTACCGATGGTCGCAGTTCCCGAAATGCCGGTGTAGCTCCCGTGGGTCGTCACGGGGGCGAGGCCTGAGACGTAGTTGCCGCCGAGGGGGAAGATCTGAGTGGTGGTTGTCATGTGCTCCGTATGTCTAGATGTTGGGGTGAAGGTCGCGAACAGGGCTTACCGTTTCCAGTAGCGACGCAAGGTGCAGAATCGTCGACTCGGCGAACCAGTTGGATACCAACTGCACCCCGATCGGCAGTCCGTCCCGGCTGGTGCCGAACCTGATCGACAACGCCGGAAGGCCTGTCACGTTGAACGGCACGGTAGCGCTCTGGATATGGTCCGGGGACACTGTCTGGCCGTTGATGACGAAGTCCGACAGCCCATGCTCATGTGCGGGAACAGGCAGCACGGGGGCGAGTAGTGCGTCAAAGCGCTGGAAATATTCGGCGAAGCCGTCCCTTAGCCGCTCTGCCGCTTGCTCTGCGAGGACAAAGTCGTCAAGGGCCGTATCAGGCGTCGCAAGCATGCCTTTGGCAATCGTGAAGATTTCGTTTTCGTGGCCGGTAGTTGCTTCCACGAAAGCGGGCTTGAGTTCCATCACGTGCAGCTTATTGAACACAGCCAGGGCATTGTCGCGCTCAAGCGCCGGGATGCGTACAGCCTCCACGATGCAGCCGGCACCGTGAAGGGCCTCGGCGGCCGCCTGCACGGTGGCAGCGACCTCAGGGTCGATCGGACCGAAGCCGGGCTCGACCAACCAACCCACCCGAAGCGGCCGATTCGGCGCGGAACCCACTCCCGCGTCGAACTCCCGCGGGATTGTGGAAAAGCCGTCGGCGCCGTCCGGTCCGGCGAGAACCGAATAGGCCAGCGCGAGGTCGCGAACGGTGCGTGCCATCGGGCCGACATGCCAGAAGCGGCGCGGCACTCGCGGCCAGAGTCCTGTCATCGGGATGCGCCCATGCGTGGCCTTGAGGGCAACGATGCCGGTATGCGCCGCCGGGCCGCGCACTGAGATGGCGAGATCGCTGCCGAGACCGAGCGGCGACAGGCCCGCCGCGATGGCCGCCGACTCACCGCCGCTGGACCCGCCCGGCGTGCGATCCAGATTCCAGGGGTTGTTCGCCCGTCCGGTGAGCAGGTTGTCGGTTTCGATCGAGTAAGAGAATTCCGGAAGGTTGGTCTTCGCAAGCAGGATCGCACCGGCGCTCTTCAAGCGCGCGACGCTGGTGGCATCCGACTCGGGGATGCGGCCCTTGAAGATTGGCGAGCCGCGTTGGGTCAGCACCCCTGCGGTGTCGATCGAATCCTTGGCCGTGATGGGCACCCCGTGCAGAGGGCCAAGCTCATCACCCGCCATCAAGGCGGCTTCCGCGGCCTTCGCAGCTTCGAGCGCGCCGTCCGCAACCGTGACGATCGCGTTGAGCTGAGGGTTGACTGCTTCGATGCGGTCGAGGTGCGCCTGCACGACCTCGACCGGCGAGAGTTCGCGGGTACGGATCAGTTCAGCCAGCTTGGTCGCATCAAAATAGGTGATGTCGGAACTCATAATGCTTCTCCTTTTCGTAGACCGGTCGACTATAAAATGGGAAACGCTGCCCGGTCCGGTCGAGCCGGGCGGCGTGGGACTGTTAGAGGTGGAGGAACTGACGGGTGATCGTCATGGCCCGGTCCAGGGAGTCGCGGCTGCGGTGGATTTTGGCCATCACGCTTGCTCCGAGCCATGTGTCGTAAAGGGCCTCGGCCGTGAGGCGGGGGCTTGCATTGACGGACAAGGACCCCTCCGCGAGACCGCTGATGATTATTTGCTCGAGCCGGTCGACGATCCCGGTGGTTCCTTCTTTCAACGCGATCCTCATTAGCTCTGAGAGGTCGGATACCTCCGCGCCGAGCTTGACCGCCAGGCATTTGCCCTGGTATTCGTCAGTGCTCTGCGTGTCATGGAAGTTCTGCCAGTACCTCATCAAGCGTTCCGCAGAGTTTTTGTCTGCTTCGGCGAAGATCAGGTCCATGTTGGCGAGGTAGTCGTCGAAGTAGCTCTTCAGCATCGCTTCGCCGAAGGCATCCTTGGAACTGAAGTAGTAATAGAACGAGCCTTTTGGAATGCCTGCTTCGGCGAGTACTTCGTTGAGGCCGACCGCGGCGAAGCCCTTGTGGGCGACAATCCGCTGCGCGGTGTCCAGAATGGTCTGGCGCGTATCAATCTTGGTGATCGGCATGAACAAAGCCTAACACTTATTAGACCAGTCGTATACAAGCACCCGGTGACTCCGGCCGCGTGTAGAGGCGACCCGCTGGGTGTCAGCCATACGCTCCTGGCGCCCGCATCGCGCTCTGCAAAGCATTACCAAGCTTTAAGCGTCATCTGCTCCTTTCTCAGGCGAGCTGATTCGGTTAGTGCTCGAGGAGCCTTCCCCAAGCCCGCGCCTGGGCGTGCTGCTAGGGCGTGTCTCCTAATACGGTGCTCCAGATG
>DAINCT010000567.1:0-304 GCA_036732245.1 Chloroflexota bacterium
TCCTTGGCCGGCGCGAAGTGGTCCGACACCAAAACGACTCTCTCAGGATCAAAGACCTTCTCTGCCCCGAAGTCCTCGAACCGTTGGAAGGCAATCTGGCCATTGGCGTCATGCACAATCACGAGATCGAGGTCGGCTATGACGATGTCACCTGTCTCAACCTGAGTGCGTCCGCAGTGGCGAGCCAGAATTTGTTGCGCCATTGTCTGTCCCATGGTCGCGCTCCTCATTCGGCCGACATAGTCGTCAGACGCCTCATTCGTGTCAGCTTGCGTGTTGCTGGATTATCCCGCACTCGCGGGCA
>DAINCT010000567.1:314-2940 GCA_036732245.1 Chloroflexota bacterium
TATCTTCCGCTACGCTTGAATGCTGAACCACTCGGGCTTGGCAAAGCGGCCCATGTCCCGTTCAGCATCGATCCAGCGCTGAGCTATCGGCCCGTCCATCGTGAGCGATGTGCCGGTCGCCCGTTGCCAAAAGTAGTTGAAGTATGGGACGCCTGCTTGCGCCATCTCACGCGGATCACGCCAGGGATTGAGGTCGAGCATAGTGGCCCAGGTAAGGAAGTCTGCGTACATTACGATCTTCTCTTCAATGGTGATCGGCATGAGCTCCTCCTCAGGGGGCGTCATGCCGAGGATTCGGCACTCCTCACGCGTTGGGCCCGGGGTGTGGCAGAGAATGCAGCGGCGGACGGATAGGGGGAATCCATACTCGCCTGCCAACTCGAACCCGAGGATGGGATGGCTCAGACTGTCGGTCACCAGGCCCTTGGCTCGATCCCCCCATTCCGGTATGACAATTGGCTCCCCTTTCTGACGAGGAATGCCCGAGTCGTGAAGCAGCGCGCCGGCTTCGACCACGTCCTTGTCGACGAGCAGTCCAGCAGCCTCAATCAGTCCGGCGATTTTGAGTGCGCGATCGCAGACTTCCGATACATGATCGACCAGCGAGGGTGGCGAGCCGGTTTCCTGGAGGATATTGATGATCTCGTCACGGCCCTTAACCGGCATCGAAGCTATCGAACTGGCCGTCTGCGGCGTCCTTTGCATCTTCTCCGCTCCCTGAAGACCTTGTCACCATTCCTTCTACTACCGAAGTAGTACAACGATACCCAGGAGTTGCGGAACGTGTCAAGACAGTATCTGCCCATTCAAGGCGATGCTTGGGCCTGGCGAAGTTCACGCACGTTTGGATGCGCCTGGGTGGGAATATGACCGGACTGGGTTGGCCCGAGACGTTGACAAGCGCGTTCGGTTCTCGATAAGATTTTTCTTACTACCGTAGTAGTAGAAAAGGGTGAGACGGTGAATCGAGAGGAATCGGCCGACCTGGTCGAGCACCTGCGCCGGGTAGGATTTACCCAGTACGAGGCCAGAGTGTACATCTCGCTCGCCAGGACAGGCCCGCTCAATGGAAACGAGATCAGCCTGGCATCCCACGTGCCTTCGTCCAAGATCTACGAAACGCTGCGCAAGTTGGTCGCCAAGGGAGCGGTAGCCACCTTCGCTCGCGACGACGGTACGAAATACGTAGCGCTGCCGCCCTCTCAGGTAATCGAGCGCTATAGAGAGAACATGAACGGCGTACTCAATCACCTGGAAGTGGAGCTTGGACAGTTAGGGGCCTTCGAGGTGGAGGAGCAGGTGCTGAGCATGCGCGGTGAGTTGAGCGTGATCTCGCGAGTGCGGGAAGTGATCGAATCGGCGCACCGCACGCTCTATCTGTCCCTGTGGGTTCAGGAGTTGCCGGTCCTCCGGAAAGCTCTGCTTGAGGCATACGGTCGCGGAGTCTTGATGCATGTGATGCTCTATGGGGAGGCGGATCTCCCAGTCGAGTACGTCCATCACCATTTTCATGCCGACATTGTCACCGCACGCATCGGCGGGCGAATGGTGGTGGCAACGGCTGACGGTAGCGAAGTAGCGATTGCGCGCTTCGCCCCAGCCGGCCAAATCTATGGCGTCTCGACGCAGAATCAGGCCCTCGTGCTTCTGGCCCATGAGTATCTCGGTCATGACATCATGCTCGAGGGCGCGAAAGAACGGATGGAGCGGGAGCAGTGGGATGCCTGGTGGAGCAGTCGCCCGGAGCTACGTGATGTCATCTTGAATCCTGCACTTCCTCCGAACGAAGCCCCAAAAGAGTTTTCGGATGCAGTCGATGTTGAACCCATCGGGGGTGTGCTGTGAGCCGGAGCCGAACCCAATCCACCGACCGAAATGCCTCCTAAAAGGGAATCGTCAGAATCAGCATGACAAGAGGTTCAAGCTTGGCCATTACTGCCGGCCAACGTGTCGAGCAGCGAGACTTTCTGGTAGGAGGAACCTGGCGGACCTCTACTGAGCGCGACCGTGTGGTGTATCCGTACACGGGTGAGACGATTGCAGAGGTCGGTCGGGCCGGTCCTGGCGATGTGGAGGACGCCATTGTCGCCGCTGTGAAGGCCTTCGACGTGACGCGCCACCTGCCCGCCCATCACCGGTCGGCGATACTTTCCACGGCTGCGCATGGCATAGAAGTGCGGTCCGAATTTCTCGCGCGTCAGATCTCGCTGGAAACCGGCATCCCTGTTTCCGAGTCAGAGGGCGAAGTTACCCGGACCGTTGCCATTTTTCGGATGGCCGCCGACGCGACACAACACATGGCGGGAGAGATCGTGCCACTCGACGTCGTGCCAGCCGGCGAGCGACGTTACGGAGAAGTTAGACGCTTTCCGATTGGGCCGGTGACAGGCATCACGGCATTCAACGCTCCTCTGCTTTTACCGGCTCACAAGATCGCATCCGCCTTTGCCGCAGGGAATCCAGTGATCGTGAAGCCGGCACCGCGGACGCCTCTGTCGGCGCTCTCTCTCGCGTCAGTGTTGCTCGACTCCGGCATGCCCGAAGGCGCACTGAGTGTCGTGCCTTGCGATGTCGACGTGGCCCGTCCGCTCATTACAGACGATCGAATCAAGGCCCTGAGTTTCAC
>DAINCT010000568.1:0-2936 GCA_036732245.1 Chloroflexota bacterium
ATTTGGGTGTAGGGAGGCCGCGGTGTAGGTCGGAGCCGCGCAGCAGTGCTCCGACGCCCGCGTGGTCGCACCAGGAGGCGGCGGCTCAGACCTACACCCCATTCTTGATGCGATCGACGTAGGGTATCGCCCGGCGTACCGATCCGCCCCATCCCCCCCATGCGCCACCCGTGACTGTAATGATCTCACTCCTCGCTGCCATCGGCACGACCAACAATGCGCAGGTAGCTCAGGTGGCGTCGCGGAGAGATTGCCCCCTCAGCTACCGCGCGTGTAATGGCACATCCCGGCTCGTGGGTGTGGCTGCAATCCAGGCCGAAGCGGCACCGGCCGACGTACGGTCGCAGATCGGGAAACAGCGTCGCGATCTCACCGCCCCCGTGCTCGTGCCGCTCGCGTTCGGTGGTGACGTCCCACAATCCAAACTCCCGCATGCCGGGGGTGTCGACGATCGCTCCTCCCACGCTCAGCGCGAACATCTGCAGGTGGGTGGTGGTGTGCTTGCCCTTGTGGGTCTGCCGTCCCACTTCAGCCACACGCAGCCCCAACTCTGGCTGCAGGGTGTTGAGCAGGGTCGTTTTGCCGGCGCCTGATTTTCCGGCGAACACCGAGATACGACCCCGCATGGTGGCGCGGAGTTCGTCGATCCCCGATCCGGTGGCGGAACTGGTGCGGATCACCTGGTAACCGATGTCGGTGTAGGTCGCGATTTCCGCCGTGAAGGCGTCGGCCTCGACCAGATCCATCTTGGTGATCACGATGCAGGCGGGAAACTCCGCCTCTTCGGCGGCCGCCAGATAGCGATCGACCAGCCCCCAGGCAGGGGCCGGCTGCTTTGCCGCCGCCACGGCTATGACCAGATCGGCATTTGCCACGATGACCTGTTTGATCGGCTTCTTACCCGCCGCCCGTCGCACGAGCTGATTTTTGCGGGGCAGGACCTCGGTGATAATGCCGCGTCCTTCATCCGCCCGGATAAAGCGGACCAGGTCGCCCACCGCGATCGGGTCCTGCTCCCGGATATCGGCCACGCTCTGCACCCGTCGGTGCACCATCCCGCCGGGCCGGCAGCGGGAACAGCCGACCGGGTCGGTGGGCGGATGCTTGCACCCCGCGGAGATGGGATAGATGAGCTGCTTGCGGAGGGTAGTCGACAGTTCGCAGTCGATGGTGTCCCCATCGGCCTCGACGTCGTAATGGCCCTGACTTTTCTTGAAAACCATGCCGCTCCGTACCTCGGCGGTGGAACGAGCCTCTTCGATTGACTGCAACGGTCGGTCCTTTACTGGACATGAGTGGGTCGATGAACGGATGGTGTTCCGCGGCCGGCACGAGGCAAAGAGACCATGCCGGCCACGCGGCGAAGCAACACCTGTGGCCATGTCAGGCGAGGATCGTTCGTTCGTCGCGGCAGAACGTACTGCACGGCGACGGACGCATCCCGATCGAGGCGGGAACTGGGACCGTATTAGCTAGCGAGCAGCAAACATGCTCGGAACGGTCGATCCAGGCGCATCATGGGCACAGGATGGAGCACGACGAACAAAAACAACTTGTGCCATGTGGATCTCCTTTCCGAGGTGGGAAAACCGGTCCCTCAGTAGGTTGAGCGTATCACAGGGGGTCACGGTGGTCAATGAGACCGTCGCCGGCGAAATTCTCGTTGGCGGCAGCCGCACGCAGACCTCGCGCCTGTTCCAGAGACTCCAGAGTCAGTCCCGGAAAGTCGTACTCCAGCAATTGCTGTGTCTTGTGCCGGTTCACGACTGCAAGCAGGGCAGCATGAACCGTGTCGCTGATTCCATCTGTTCCCAGGATCTCTGCTGCCTCACGTACGAGGGCAAGATCCAGATAGAGCGTCATACGCTCTATCTCTCCAGACACGTGTGCATCTCCACATTTGTTTCGTGTGCACTATCTCTACTATGCCAGGGCGCATTAATCAAGAGTCTTGTTCAGGTTACGTCAAGTGCCCTCAGTCACCCTGCGGACTGAGGTACAGGCGACTCCTCGATCAGCCGATGCACCTCTTTCAGGCTGTCCGGCAGCGTCCACGACTCGCCGGTCCGCTCGGCTTCGGTCGTCAGGTGCTGGTCACCTATGGCGCGCCTACTCGACCGCAGCGCCTTCACGACCCACCGATGCCAGTAGGTCGCCGAGAGCCGGCGCGTGCCCTCACCGGAGAGGCTCCCGATCAGTTCCAATGCAGTCACGTGCTCTCCGCGCGCGTTGGCGTAGCAGGCACTGGCGGCAACACAGGTCAGGAGCGCTCCATGTTCGGACGCTCTTTCAAATGCTTCGAGGCTGCTTTCGAGATCTTCACGCGCCGCGTCAAGTTGACCGCGATCCAGTTCGAGCATGGCCCGGTTGAGCTGTGCCCAGGCGTGGAGCAAGGCAGCCGGCATCTCGTTGTTGCCGCCGCGCGCCCGCCGCGCCCAGTCTTGCGCGTCTTCATAGTATTGGGCCGCGCGATCGTACTGCCCGAGGAGATGCGCCACGGTTCCCAATCGGTCGTAGCAGTAGGCTCGGGCCAGGGCAGCATCCGGCTTTTTGATCCAGAACTCGAGCGATTTGTTGAGCGTATCCGCGGCACGTTCGTAGTCGGTTGTGCTGTCGGTTTCGGAGGCAAGTTCCCGGTAGGCCAGGCCCAGGACCAGATTAAGATAGGCAACCATTTCCTCATCCTGGTGTCCCTGGGTCTGATAGAAGTCGCGGGTCGCTTCCAGGAGGTTATTCAGGCTTCCCAGATCCATCCCGGCCCACAACCCCAGGAAGGCAACATCCTCCACGCTGAACTCGTCCCTGAGCAGCGAGCGCAGTCTGTAGTAGGCAACGGTAGCGGGGGACATGTCCTCTCCGTACCATGCCGTCCCCTGCGGGCGAGCGACCACCTCGAGGTTATCCAGCGTCTCTTGCAGGGTTGGGTAGAGATGCTC
>DAINCT010000569.1:0-2935 GCA_036732245.1 Chloroflexota bacterium
GGCGCGATCTCCGAAATGTTGCCCGACTATGGGTGCTTCGTACAGGCCTGGTCAGGCTTCGCGGTGGCATGGCCGGTGGTTGCACACATGTTCGGGATTGTGCCGCGAGCTGATCGCCGCGTGGTGAACGTCGAACCACGGATCCCCGCGGATTGGGGAGAGGCGAGACTATCCAACGTCTCGATCGGAACCGCGCGTTTCGACTTCCGTTGGGACGGCGCCAGCATGCAGGTGGATTGCGACGAAGACCGCTGGTCGATAACGTCAACGACCGTACCGCTGCGGGTGGGGAGCAGTCGGGTGGAAGCTGTGTCCCCGTTATGAAGGTGTGAACACCGGATGACTTTTCGCCGCCATGGTTTCGGTGAGTAGGATGCGAGATTGGGATTGACACCAACACGAGTACACGAAACGTCGGCTTCCGTCGACGAATCCTGGAGCCTTTCAGCGCACGAGCCCCGGACCGAACCGCTCTACCTGGCCAATGGGTACATGGGCACCTCGCTCGATTTCGCCGGAGGGATGTTATTCGAGTCGAGCCCAGCACCGTGTTACGTGCGTGGGGTGTATACGGTCAGTGGTCCGGACAGGATCGATCGCCTTGCGGTTCTGCCCGCCTGGAATCTGTTTCGGTACGGCCATCCTTCGAAGGTTGAACGGTATTTCCGTCGGCTCGATATTCGTCATGGCGTGCTGCGGACCGAGATGACGCTGCGAGAGGAGCGAGGAGAAGTACGCCTGGTGGGAGAGATACTCATGTCTCGAGCCGACCAACACCAGGGGGCTGTACATCTCACGGTGGAACCGACCTTTGATGGTGAGATTCGACTCCTGGCAGGTCTGGATGCGCTGGTGGGAGGCGACGCGATGGTCGAGGTTGTCAACGCGGACGACCACGCGCTGTTCGTGCACACGCAGGTCCATCCCTATGGAGTGGAGGTCTTTCAAGCACTGCGATTCGAACAAAGTGGTGCGAGCTTTGAGTCGTTCGCGCGTCAGAACAGCGCGACCGCAATCCTTACGTTTCAGGCGCGAGCCGGTGAAAAGATCGATGCCACGCAGTTGTCTAGAGTCGCCACCACGTTGGAAGGGCCGGATAGCGCCGAGCTGGTACGCGGAGAGAACGAATCGTACAAGCAAATCCGGGAGCGGCACAGTGCGGCGTGGGACGAGCTCTGGCGCACGGATATCGAAGTGGACGGTGATCCCGAGGTACAGCAATTCGCGCGTGCAGCCCTGTTTTATCTCTGGAGCACGGTGCGGGAAGGTGACGAATGGAGCATCGCGCCGATGGGCCTTTCCGGCAACTTTTATAACGGCCATATCTTTTGGGATGCCGAACTGTGGATGTATCCGAGTCTGTTGGTGACCCAGCCGGCTCTCGGAAAGAGCTGCACCTCGTATCGTGAGCGCACGCTCGGTCCGGCCCGCGAACGGGCTGCCAAATCCGGTTGTTCCGGTGCGCAATTCCCCTGGGAAGGTGGCTACACCGGCGAGGAAATGACGCCACCGTGGGCGGAAACCCGTGATTTTCAACTTCACATAACGGCGGATGTTGCGATTGGCCAGTGGTGGTACTACCTAGTGACCGGCGACCGTGGATGGCTGGAGCAACACGGCTTCCCGGTCATCCGCGAGTGCGCCGAGTACTGGATCAGCCGGGTCGAGCACAATCGCGAGGCCGATCGCTACGAGGTATCAGATGTGGTGTGTGCCGACGAGTACGCTGAACACGTCAACAACGATGCGTTCACCAATGCATCAGTGCAAAAAGCGTTACAGATCGCGGCGCGAGCCGCCGAAATTCTGGGTCTGCCGGCTGCGCCGGAATGGAGCGAAGTCGCCGCTAAGATGTACGTTCCGTACGATACGGTTAATGCACGGCACCTCGAGTTTGACGGATTCGACGGAGTCGTGACCAAACAGGCAGATGTTGAGCTGCTCGCCTTTCCGCTGGAATATTCGACGGACCGCCGGCAGATCGAGCGTGATCTCGACTACTACGGCACCGTCATCGATCCGCACGGTCCGGCGATGTCGTTCAGTGTGTATTCAATCGTGTCGGCGCAGTTGGGGCGCAGCCAGGACGCATATGAGTTCTTACGTAAGAGCTTTATCCCGAACACCAAGCAGCCGTTTTGGTCGTTCAGTGAAACACCCACCAACAATGAATTTTTCTTTTGCACTGGTGTGGGCGGGGCGCTACAGACGTTCCTATTCGGATTTAGCGGTCTGCGTCTACGCGAAGATCATCTTGTCCTGGGGCCAAGTCTCCCGTCCCATTGGCGCGCTCTCCGACTGCGCGGTTTATTCGTCCAGGGCGCACGAACGGACGTCGAGATCGAACCGAGCCGAACAATCATCCGGAGACATCTGCCCCGAGGCGTGGTAACTGCCGAGATCAACCTGGATGCGGGCGAGATAGCCTTTACATGGAACGACGGCGCGCCGCGGTTTCCGGTTGAGATCATGCAGCGCGACGGTGGGGGCTGCGAGGTGATGAGCGCAGAACAGGGGCGGGGTATTCGATTCACCCATGATGTCGCCCAGGGAGTCAGGATCCGGCTGCGGGACGACGCGGGGGCAGCCATGCTCGATCTGGTGTTTCAACCGCCCAGCACGTAGAGCCCCTGGCTCCCCGAGCAGACCGATGGTTGCGGGGATCGCCCTCGCGTGGCGATCTGCCTGACCTCTGGGCGCGCCACGGGAGGCAGGCGCTGTGGAAGTACGTCATTTAGCCGACACATTTTGGGATGTTTGACCCATGGCAAAGTGTAGTAGAGGCGCGTACACTGGGCACTGCAACCCTGGGCGCGGTTTCGGTCGCTCAACAACGTGAATGGTGCCCGGTAGACCCGGTCGCCGTAATGACAGGGATCAAGGAGTACAGAAGATGGCAGTTGTCCCGACCGATCAGACGCCTGAGCTCGGTCAA
>DAINCT010000570.1:0-2219 GCA_036732245.1 Chloroflexota bacterium
GGGGCGAGACGTACCTGGCCACCGGTTTGCTCCGCGACCTCTTGCATGATGCCGTATCCGTGGCACTCATGACCGGCCAGCACCAGCAAAATATGGAACATCGCCGGCGTGAAGAGATCCGGCGATGAGTCTGCGAGCGTCATGAACATCCTCCTCCGTCAGGAGCATCTATAACCACTGTGGATATAATAACGAAAAATCTCTTCACGCGATGAAGATGGAGTCTATTTTCTCATGTCGCCAGGATCGAAACGACGGCCTTCTTCCCGACGCCCGGCGGCGTCCCGGTACGCTAGCCGGCCGACGCAAGCTTCCTTGAATCAACTCATTGTGTCGGATCGCCCGATCTCGTCTTTCGCGATCCTTCCGCTACGTCTCTTTCTCGGTCTGACGTTCGTCTACGCCGCCCTGCAGAAACTCACGGATCCGGGTTTCTTTCATGCCGGTTCCCCCACGTATATCGGTGCCCAGATGCTGGCCTTCAGCCGCGGTTCGCCCATCCAGGGAGTGCTTCACCACTTGATGGCCTACGCGGTGCCGGTCGGTGTCTTGACGGTGTTGACCGAGGGATGCATCGGTGTGCTGATCCTGCTTGGCCTGTTGACGCGACCGGCCGCTCTGGTCGGCATGGTGCTCAGTCTGAGTTTCTTCCTGTCGGCGAGCTGGCAGACATATCCGTATTTCTTCGGATCGGACATTGTCTTCGTTGTGTGCTGGCTGACGATCGCGATTACCGGTCCCGGCGCCCTGGCTCTGGACACGGTGGTAAAAACTCCACTGGTGCGAGCCATACACGCGCGGTCTGGTGGAGGCATCTCGCCCCTTTTGGTATCAGTGTTGACCGGATGGCATGCGACTGAGGAATCACCTCTCCTTGAGCAGAACTACCCGGCCACAGGTGAGGTCGCCCCGATGTCCGCGCAGCCGTCGCGGCGTCTGCTCACACGCGGCGAAGCGCTGGTCGGCTCGCTGGCCACGCTCGGGCTCGTGGCGCTGGGGTTGCACCCACGCATCAATAGCAGCGCCGCGCCCACCGCGAAACTCGCCGGAGGTCAAAACGGGCCTCCTCCGGCGCAAGCTGCCACGGCCACGCCGGGAGCGAGTGCCGCAACTACCACACCTCCCCAAAACTCCGCGATCCCATCCGGTGCAAAGAAGATCGGCAATGTCAGTCAACTGCCGGCCAACTCAGCGGGAACAGTCTCCGATCCGAAAACCGGAGATCCTGCCGTGATCGTGCACACATCAGGGTCGAATTTCTTTGCCTATGACGCCGTGTGTACGCATACCGGCTGTACTGTGCAGTACGACCCGCAACAAAAGCTCTTGGTGTGTCCATGCCACGGCGGGACCTTCGATCCGGCACACGGCGCGCAGGTTGTGGCGGGACCGCCTCCCGCACCGCTGACGCCGATCGAGATGACAATCGATGCGCATGGCAACATTTATATCGTCTAGATGACTTGCGTTGATTGCATCGACAGCATGGTATTTACTCCCTCAACCAAGCGACATTCCAGGATGTGTGTATCTCGTTCATAAGGAGTTCATTGAGGTCTCACGAGATTCTCAGCCCCGGTTGCTACGTTTTAAATTAAGCCGTCACGTACCTTAAGGCCATATATGGGCGACGCCCGATTGAATCGCCCGAAAGCACATCGAATTCAGTGACAAGACTAAAGGAGATCAGGTGAAAGCAAAAACCCTCCATCGAACCATTCCTACCCTCCTGCTGACTGCTGCCGCTGCAGTACCCGCCGGCTCCGCCCTGGCCGCCACCGCTCACGCGTCAACCACCACATCTCAAGTCTTCAAGGGGCCTTTCGAGGACATGCGATGGGGACCCGTCCGGGCCTCGATCACCGTCAAGAACAAGAAGATCACGAAGGTGGGCATCACGGTCACTCCCGAGACTTCACGATCGCAGTTCATCGATGATCAAGCTGTCCCCATGTTGAAGACCGAGGTCTTGCAAGCACAGAGTGCAACGATTGACGGTGTTTCCGGGGCAACGAACACCAGTGATGCCTTTACCCAATCGCTCCAGGCCGCGATCGCAAAAGCCAAGACACACAAAGCTTTGAAGTAAGGGGTTACATCCCCCACTCGTGCGTTTCGCACTGACCGTTCTCATCGCCGGTGTGACGGTGGCGGCTATGTTTGTGCCGTCGGCCGATGCGGTGGCGCCCGCCGCGTGGGCAGCTCAATCGAGTGGAACG
>DAINCT010000570.1:2229-2934 GCA_036732245.1 Chloroflexota bacterium
AGCCGGTGCAAGGCCGTCGGAGCCGGCGGTACCCTCCTGTATACCAAGAATGGGGGAGCCGCCTGGCGTATCCAGAACAATCCATTGGCGGGCTCATCGAGCACCCTCTATCGAATTGACTGCGTGGGGCAAAGTACCTGTTACGTCATTGGCCGGCCCAACATGGTCCTCGTGACACACAACGGTGGAGTGACGTGGAGCACGCACCGCCTCTCAGTACCTGGGGTAGGGGCCGACCTCACCAGTTCGGCGTGCGTGGCCAGTCAGTCCGCTGACCTGCGGGGGAGACTCGCGCTCTGTCGCCTGGGGCTCCTGGACGTGGCTTGCATCAGTGCGAGCACGTGTTACGTCGTCGCCACGGGCAGGCTCCAGGAACCGGCAGGCGGCCTCACCTCCGCCGTGTTTCTCACCTCTGACGGCGGTTCGACCTGGATCAAACAGCTCATCCCGGCCACCGAACCCTGCATCGGTCCCTGTGGGCATCCTCCGCCCCCGGAGAATCCCTACCCACTGGAGTGGATCACCTGTAGACCAGGATTGCCGTGCCGAGCCGGCGGATCGGTATGGATTGATGCACGAACAGGCAATGCCAGCCTCGTCATCGAGACAAGCAAGCCAGGAGCAGCGTGGACGCCGGTCAGGCATTTGTTCCCGTACTCGAGCGCTCGAGATTCGGCCGTCTGTACGACCATCACCAGGTGCTAT
>DAINCT010000571.1:0-2926 GCA_036732245.1 Chloroflexota bacterium
AGCATACGGCTCCTACGCCGAAGTGCTTGCCGATCCGGATGTGGACGTGCTCTACATCGCGACACCGCATCCGCAGCATCTGGCGATCGGACTGGCAGCGGCCCGCGCCGGCAAAGCGATTCTCGTGGAGAAGGCTTTCACGGCAACGCTTGCCGGGGCTGAGTCGCTCGTCGCCGAAGTCCGCCAAAACGGGGTCTTCGCGATGGAGGCGATGTGGACTCGTTTCCAACCGGCGATCGTTGAAGTGCGCCGGTTGCTGGCAGATTCCGCGATCGGTGCGGTGCACTCGGTCCAGGTCGACCTCGGCGTGGTCCGGGACTTCGATCCCACCGATCGCGTTTTCGCCTACGAGCTCGGCGGCGGCGCGATCCTTGATCTCGGTGTGTATGTCGTCTCCTTCTCCCAGATGATTCTTGGCGACCCGATCCGGGTGGCAGTGCAAGGATCGCTGGAGCCGTCCGGCGTGGACGCAGAGGTCAGCCTGCTGCTCAGCTTCGCCGGCGGGCGATCATCGACGTCGATCTGCTCGCTACACAGTCCGATCCCTGGTCACGCGCGAATATTCGGCAGCTCGGGCTGGATCGATGTGCTGCCGCGTTTTCATCACCCGGACACGATCGTCCTGCATCGCGAGGGCCACGAACCGGAGCAGATCGTGCGCCGCCCGCTCGGGGACGGCTATTCGCACGAACTCATCGAGGTGACCGAATGCATCGGCGCAGGGCGTACCGAGAGCGCTGTGATGCCGCTGGCTGACACCCTCGCGGTGCAGCGGGTACTGCAGGAATCCCTCGATCAACTCGGCATAGCGTTTCGGGAGGACGACGTCCGGTAGGCACGGATCCCTCGTTAGATCAGCCACGTTTCTTCTGTCGCCACACGGCCATCCGGTTTGACCAGGCGTGTGGATCAGCTCACGAAGGATCAGCTGGACGATCTCCTTGATGATCAGGCGGATGGCTGCCGCCGTTGGTCCCTTGTCCTAAGCGTCGTCCGCGTCTAACGTGCGAGCGGCGACACAAAGGGCCGAGGCGTATAAGTCCATATCGGGAGGCGTCATGCTCAACAGCGGCACAATCACCGCCAACATCCCAGCCGGTGACCTGAAAAGGGCACGCGATTTCTACGCCGGCACGTTGGGGCTCACCCCGTCCTTCGAGCTGGAGGGCGTCATGCTGATCTACAAGACCGCCGGTGGGTCGACGTTCAGCGTGTACGAGACCCAGTACGCCGGGCAGGCAGGCCACACCATCGCCCAATGGCATGTCGATGACGTAGAAGAGGAGGTCCGCGACCTGAAGGCCAAAGGCATCACCTTCGAGCAGTACGACATGCCGGGTACCAGCTGGCAGGACAATGTCGCCTCCATCGATGGCATGGGGAAGGCCGCCTGGTTCAAGGACAGCGAAGGAAATACTCTCTGTTTGGATGACGGCCTACCGGGCGTCTGACCTATCTTCCGAGCTCTAGCGCCGAACCGTCTGCTCTGGCGCGGCCAGGCGCGTTGCGTCCATGCCACGGCTGACGCAGAGACGGGACGATCTGTCTCACCGGCTGGCGACATGCCGTCGTTGCGGCGTTCAGGGGAACCTCACCGGGAGGCCGACGACACCACGATCTGATTGACTTCGTCAGGGCCATCACGGTCCGGTCAGAGACAAGATGATCATGAACGCAACAGTGGTGCGTTATCAAGCCAAACCAGAGATGGCGGACGAAAATCAGCGGTTGATCGAGACGGTGTTCGATGAGTTGGACGACCGCGAGCCAGAGGGTTTCACCTACAAGGTCTTCCGGCTGGACGACGGTGTGAGCTTCATTCACGTCGTGATCGAGCACGACGTCGACAACCCTGAGTCCTTACGGGAGATGCCCGCTTTCCAGGCGTTCGTGGCGGATATCGAAAAGCGCTGCGACGTGCCTCCGGTAGCTCGCGGTGCGACCATCGTCGGCGGCTATCGCTAATAACACCATGCGTACAAGCGAACCCGTTCCGCGAACCCACGGGACCCCCAGAGGCGGCGATGTCTATGCCGTGCGCGGTGGCCGCCTCGTGGGCGTCTGCCAGCTGTTGCTTGGCCAGGTCGCGCAGCTGCTTGATCGCCGGGTTGACCTCGGCCAGGTCAGCTCGGCCCGGACGGAGGCGAGGTCGAGCCCCCATCCGTCGATGAGCATGTGCTTGGGGCAGGGCGTGGCGTGGTCCCAGCCCTCGCGCGGAGTGCCCGGCGCGTACCAGCCGCCGCGAGCATCCACCAGCACGGCGGGGCGGCTGGCCAGCAGTAACTATCGTGCTCCCTCACGCAAGCCTGGCGAAGCCGCCAACCGGCGTGCGCCCGGCCAGCGCTCTCGATTCAGGCCGTGGTCTTGCCGAAGTACATGAGTTCCCACAGTGCTGGTGCCGACGCGGGCTCGGGACCGCCGGTGAGATGTTCCACGGTGACGCGGCCGGTGAAGCGCATGTAGGCGCCGTCGAATCGGGCGAGCTTGGCGAGGACGTGCTTGGGGCCTTTGATGGATTCGATCATGCGGTCGTGCACGATCGTGTTCTCCCGCACGAACGTCACGCGGTAGTGCTCGCCGCCGTGGCCGGTCGCGTCGTAGTCGTAGACGGTGGTGTCGGCGACGGGCTTGCCGGTGATCGGGTCGGGATGCTCGTCGGTCTTGGAGAACCGCACCAGCGTGCTGTCGTCGGCCAGGATCTTGCCGTCTTTCGCGAGCATGAAGATCGGCACCTCGGCGTGTCCGTACTTGCGCTCGGCGGTGATGTTGGAGGCGATGACGCAGTAGCCGCCAGCTTCAGCTCGCGCCCAGTACCAGTGGTTGATCAGCTGGGGCATCGCGGTATCTCCCCAGTTGTGGTCGTGATAGCCGGTACCGCTTAGCGTCCGGGTCTCGGCATCGATGGTAAGGGTGGCCTGGACGATGC
>DAINCT010000572.1:0-2925 GCA_036732245.1 Chloroflexota bacterium
CAATCGCCCAGTTGTTCCGCGCCGCTGTGCCGAGCTGATGTCCGATTCGGACGATCCGATCTTAGGATCACCCGCTCAACTCGCACGGTTGCTCTTGCCGGAGTTCGAGCGTAGTATTCTCGAGCTGCTTGTGGAGGGGTTTGAGCGCTGGAAGGTAGGCGGATTCCAACGCGCGGGCGACCACGAAAATGACTTCACCGCCGTCCTCATCGGTCACATGTTGCAGGTCCGCCGCGAGCGCGACCTGCCCTTCCTGCCCCAACCGGAGCAAGTGGAGTTCAGCGACGAGGTTCTTGCTGGACGCGCGAAACCGAATCGTGCCCCGCGCATCGATATCGCGGTCTGGTGGGACCGCCTGGCAGAAGGCGCCTATTTCACCATCGAGTGTAAGCGACTTGCGCCCGGCGACCTGATCGCTGAATACGTGGATGAAGGCATGACGCGTTTCATCTCGCAGCGCTATGCGAGCGCTGTGCAAGCGGCAGCCATGGCCGGCTATGTGATCCACGGTGATCCAGAGCAGTTATGCCAGCAGGTAAATTTGCGCGTCACACGGACAGTCTCGCTCGGAAGCGCCCATCTGTTAGGACCACGCAGCCCCATTGCAAACCTCGCCACTGTCTACGAGTCGCGGCATCCTCGTTCGGGCAGCACGCCGGTGATCGTTCTGACCCACCTGTTCCTTGATGTCCGGAGCCGTTCGCTACTGCCGGCGAAACAGCCCGACGCATCCGCTCAACAAGCCAATCCGCCTCGGCCCCGACGACGCAAATGAGGCCCGGAGCTTGCTCGCGCGCTATGAGGTCTGCCATTCATCCTTACGAACATCGCCGCTACCCCGACCCTACCGCGGCGCCACCTCCCTTGGCACACAGAGCACCCGCATCTTATAGGAGGCCGACAGCTTGCGCCGCCGCGCCTGGGCAGGCACTTCGAAGTCGGGAGTGGCATGGCTACCGGTGCGGGATGCCGGCGTCGATGTCGTCACGATGCTTTTCCTTCTCCGCCCTCTTCATTTCTACACTATTTTCCGGGGGCTCCGTGTCTGACCCTATATTGACAGATAGGGCAGCGGAGGCTTTCAGCCACCCTGTTCAAGTTGATCGAACTGAGGACGCTCCATGAACACAATCACATTCCAACGGTCTATCCTGCGCGGACGGCGTCATACTCAGCTAACTCCTCACGCAGGTCCTCGAGCTCACTCTGCAGTGCCTCCTGTTGCAACTGACGAAGGAGAGGGTCTACCTGCTGATCCTGCGCTGGCGCCGATAAGCGGGAAAGCACCTGCTCAAAACGGTCTACCTGCGCCTTCGTAATTCGATACTGACGCTGACTTTTTATCATGGCATCCTCCGAAGATCCATGGCAACGATGCCTTTGCTCCCACCAGTCGCTTTGTCAGTTCGGCTCAATGGAACCCTGGCGGCACGAGGCCATCAGACTCAAAGAGAGGTATCGCCTCATTCCGCTGCCTCCGTCCGCTCCAGTTCGGCCCAGAGGCGATCGGTGGCGTGCCGTTGATCCTGATCCTGCACGTACCGCACGACATCAGGCAGGTTGCGTTTGCCAAACGAGAAGACGCCATACCCCGTCTGCCAGCCGAAGCGCAGCGCCGGGAAGGCCGCTGCCACCGCATCCGCGGACCCACCGCCAACCGATCCCACGCCGCCAAGACTATCCCGTCGCTTACCGGTGAATCGAGTACTTATCTTCCCAAATCTCGAAAATGAGGCGCTTGTCATCTTGCCGCTGGCATTCAGCGTATTCTCTCTCCACGAGTTCGATAAGATCGGACAACCGGTTCACCGCATGCACGCGGTTGCACTTAAAACTCAAGAGACCTGCCCGCGGAAAACGGGGAAGGACGCCGGACTGCTCTCGGCGAATGATCGGATGAAAATGTCTTCGGTTCCAGGTGACGATGACGGCGCCCAATCGATCTGCTTCGCGCACGACAAGTGGATCAGGGGAGCCGAGCGGTATCAAGGCACGGCTCCAGGTAACGATATGTTCACGATCACGGAGAAATTGCGCAACGGCCTCTGGAACATCCTCATCGAGTAGAAAGTGGATGCTTGGCATGGCGCGGTTGCCCGCTACCCGGCTTTCCTGGCATGTCGTTTCATTTCGTGCTCGATCGCCACGCCGATATCCGCTGCGGTCAGCGTGGGATACTGCCGGAGTATCTCTACGGTATCGTAGCCGGCCTCATGATATTCCCAGATCGCCGCTGTCGGGATGCGCGTGCCGGCCAGGACATCAGCATTGTGGACAATGTAGCGGTGCCGCCCAATCTTGCCGACGTCTTCAGCCCGGCGTTCCCGCAGCTTCCTGGCCGCCTCCTTCATCTCATGTTCAATGGAGCGGAGTTCGATCGGCAAGGCGGCCTGGTGCGGCGGTCGCGCCCGGAAGCGTATGCCCGTCTGCGGGTCCTCGAAGAGCACCTTGCGATCGGCCACGAAGAATCGGAGGCTCGCCCAGGGCGTTTCGTAGCGTTCCGAGAGCCAGGCGCCAACCGCCTCGACTTCGGAAAAGGGAACGCGATACTGTTTCAGCAGCAAGGCAATCGTGCGCAGGCCCACGATGTCGCGGAAGGAGTAGATGCGGCTATACGGTCGGCGTCGAATCGCATCGGCATAACTGGGGCTGAAAAGGCCACGACCGTCCCAGTAGCGCAGTTGACGATCGGACAGGCCCGTCAGCCGAGACACGTGCTCTGCCGTGAACGCCTGCGGCGGATCAGACCACTCATTCACCGCTCAACTCTTCCCCCACAGATGCAGAGCCCCGCCACCGGCGCACTGCCGATTGCAACCGACTGGCAAGCACCCAGCCACCGTTATCCTCTAAGGATACAGTACCTGCGATGGCAAAGAGTGGTACGTTCCGTTTTCAGGTTTCCTATCGCTCGGGACACGGGAG
>DAINCT010000573.1:0-2918 GCA_036732245.1 Chloroflexota bacterium
ATGTTACGATGTCTTATCGTGACACCACAGAGGGGAGAGTCGAGAGATGGTTCGGAAGCAAACCTACCTGACAGAGGAACAAGATCGTCAGTTGAAGGCACTGGCTCAACGACACCACACCACGGAGGCAGAAATTCTCAGACGTGCCCTGGACAGCTGGCTGCAACGCGAGACCGCTCAGAACGGAGCAGATCCATTCGAGCGACTGGTCGGGTTTGCTTCCGGTCCGCACGAGGTGGACCACGACGACATCTATGAATGACGTACGCCGGATCTTCGTCGACACCTCTGCCTGGCTGGCCCTGATCAATCGAGACGAGCGGCGTCATGCCGTGGCTATCGAGTTCCACCGGAGCCTTGGTCAGGGCGTGTCACGGGTGACCTCGTGGGGTGTCGTGGCCGAAACCTATACCTGGTTGCGTCATCACACGGGATTCCGCTCCGCTGAGCGCTGGCTGCACGAGCACGCGGAGCTCGAAGAGCGAGGCGTGCTGGAAGTAATCTATCCCACGCGGGAGTCGGAAGGGGGGATACGGCGAACCCTCAGCCGCTTTGCCGATCAGGATCTCTCCTACGTCGATGCCTTCTCGCTGCACATCGCGCAGCTGCGAGGAGATATCGACGCGTTCTTTGCGTTCGATCACCATCTTGCGCTCTATGGATCCCCGGTGCTTCCTGGGGAGGTCTAGCATATCCTGCTGTGGCGTGTGTCTCCCTGCGCCGCGCTCATGCCACGATTGAGGCACACCAGTTGATGCAGCCTTGATCCGCGCCCGCTACGGACTGAAGACGCCCGATGCATTGATTGTCGGCAGCGGTTTGGCACCTTGTATCGAAGGGTCCGGAGTGGTGCAGACAACTCGGGTCGGCCAGCGAGGTATTCTCCTCTCGCGCGACGTCACGCAGTCGCTGTAGCAGTTCTTCCGGCGCGCCAATCGGGGTGCGCTTCATTGCATCGTTATACACGGTCAACGCATTATTTACTCGGGCATGTTGCGAACGATCGCATCAGGTCGCACACGAGGTTCGACAGAGATCCACACGCGACGCGCGACCTTCCCGGTGAACATCGAGCGGATACCGTGGACGCGATCGGATCAGGGAAAGGGCAAATGATCCTCAAGATAGGTCACGGCCAGTCCGAATGACGGGGCGTCCCCGAGTTTCTTGCTCCACTCACGATCGTTTGATACCACGTGTCGAACCGCAAGCACACGTCCCGTGCCGACGATCAACGCATCCGGCGTCTTGAGTCCGTAGCGGGCGCGGATCACGGCCGCCTCATGTGCAATCGCGAGTGTCATGTCCGCCACCTGGAGGTACCGGGTGTGCCGCAGGAAGAAGTCGACACTGCGGAAAAGGACATCATCCTGGTCACGGAGCGGCGGAACTAGGAGTTCCATGGCCGTGACCGTGGAAACAACGCTCGGGTTCCGGCCGGTGGCGACACACCGGTCGATCACGTGCGCGGCAACCGGGGAGGCCAACTCATTCCCCTTGAAATAACTCGCGATGGCAGACGTGTCCAGGAGGATGAGGTCCCCGGCGGGGATCGCGTGCTCCAGTGAGCGCAGGCTCACTCCCCCCAGGCCTCTCTCTCCGCGCGCATGAAGTCAACGCTGTTCTGCGAGCCGCCGTAGGCGTGCGGAGCCACACCCGCGAAGCTCTCCGGCATCCGGTACACGTGGGCTTCTCCCCGCTCGTGCTCATGAATTACGAAGAGGAGGCGATCTCCCGCACGGAGGCCGAGGGCGGTCGCGATGGGCTTGGGGACCGTCACTTGGTTTTTCTTTCGCACCTCACCCTCTTCCTGCAGGATAGACGGCTTGACAACCTCGAAGGTATCAAAAGTTGGCATGACGGAGTCGTTGTGCGGCATCGTTTCTCCCAATGTGCATGTTTGTCCTACACCATGGCCTCAAGTATAACAAGAGCCCCAATGTCTTACGTTCTATAACTTGTCTGAAACGGGTGGTGAAGAGATACTTTGACGCAGCCCGTTGCGGCTCAATTGCTGAATCCGGATGGCATGTGCTGGAGTGATGCCGTCGGTGCTCGTACGTCGCCCTATGTGGAGCGGTACTTATTCGGGGCTGAACCTAGCAAGGTATAATTCCATCCCCGCGCGGCCCAATTCAGTCCGATTCGTTTGGTCGCACCGGCAAACGATCAGGGGTGGTATGGACCCCAGATGGCTCTCCTGACCGCCTCGCTGACCACGTTTACGAGCATCTCGCGCAGCGCGATCCCCGCCTCCGGTCCTGCCTTCGCGACGAGGCGCTTGAACCGTATCACGGCGAGCTGTGTCCGGGGCGTATCGTCCAGCAGCTCCTCGATGCTGCGCTGTAAGAGCTCTCGTTCGGGTGGTTTGAGCTGGGCGAGCTCGTTGGCGAGCTCCTTTGCCGCCTGGACCCGTCGGTCGGTCCAGGGATAGGCCCGTCCGCAGTGGAGACAGTACGCGAGCACGGGCATCGTCTCCACGACGGACGATCCCGAGACGTGATACACGCCGCGAATCGACGCCCGACAGTGGCGGCAAGCCGCGATGGTTAGGATGCCGCACGTCCCACAAAACGCCTGGCAGTGGTCTCGCTCTGCGACGACCTGCTGATTGACGATGTGACCATTGAGACACACCTGGCCAGTATCCCACCACCCCTCTTCGTGCATCACCCATCCTACCTTTGCATCGACATCTTAATTAGGTCATCTGTTCTAATTATCACATGGTCAGAGGTGGGAATCAAGCTCTACTGCACAACCTGTAGACCATGGTCCATTGAACAGCCACCTATGTAGTGGCTCTGGCTGGTCCCACTTTCCAGGAGGGCGAATTGGCGGCGAGACTCAGGCGCGTCCACCGCGCAACCGTTTCGCCACTTGATCTGACGCCCGCGACCGATGACTCATCCCCGTCT
>DAINCT010000574.1:0-2910 GCA_036732245.1 Chloroflexota bacterium
CTGCCACGTATCCGCGTCCACGACCTCCGGCACACTGCGGCGACGTACCTACTCAGTATTGGGACACACCCGCGTGTGGTTCAGGATCTACTCGGACATAGCAGCTACACACTCACGATGAACACATACAGCCACGTCGTGCCCGGACTCCACAAGGACGTAGCGAACCAGATGGACCGGCTATTTGGCCGTCAAAAGGTCGTTTCCTGAACCTTTGGCCGTCAACTTGGCCGTCAATCAACAAAAAGCCGGAGCGCTGTCGACGAGGGCACCCCGGCTTTCCCTTTTGGTTACGCCAAGAATCGTGGTGAGCGGCCAGGGACTCGAACCCTGAACCTAGTGATTAAGAGTCACTTGCTCTGCCAATTGAGCTAGCCGCCCGAACGCTTGAGTGTACCCATGGCCGCGGAGGGCGGTCAATCGCGCGGTGCTATGCCGACGCGCCCAGATGCTCTTTGATGGCTGTTGCCAGCTTACTATCAATCCCGGGCACGCCTGCGATTTCTTCGGTCGTGGCCGCCTTGATGCCACGCACGGAACCAAAGGTCTTGATCAGTGCCTTGCGTCGCGCCGGACCGATGCCGGGGACAGCGTCGATCTGTGAGACCGTGGCCTGCTTGCCTCGCACATTGCGATGGTACGTAATCGCGAACCGATGTGCTTCATCGCGTATTCGCTGCACCAGATACAGCGCCTGTGAAGTGCGTGTAAGCAGCACCGACTCGCTTCGATGTGGAAGAAAGATCTCCTCCAGGCGCTTCGCCAGGCTGACAATCGGGAGGTCCTGCCGGCCGACTTCGTGCAGCGCGTCCACGGCCGCGTGTAACTGCCCCTTGCCACCGTCCACGATGACGAGGTCGGGCAGTGACCCAAAGCTCTCATCGTCGCCATCGGTCTCGACACGCCGAAATCGACGCTGCAGCATTTCGGCCATCATCGCGAAGTCGTTTGCCCCCTCGACCGTTTTGATTTTGAAACGCCGATACTCGTTATTGCGGGGCCTGCCGCGTTCGAAGACGACCATGGATCCAACCGCCGAGGTTCCCTGGATGTTGGAGATGTCATAGCACTCGATGCGGTTGGGCAGGGTAGGGAGACCGAGAGCTTCCTGCAGTTCCAGTAAGGCGCCGGTAGTCTTCTGTTCGTCGCTCATCCAGCGCAGTTTTTGCTGCGCCAGCGCTTCCTGCGCATTCGCTGCCACCAACTCAATCAAGCGCCGCTTCTCGCCAATCGCCGGCACCACAATCGAGACCTTCCCATGTCGCAGGGTCCCTAACCACTCCTCGAGCACCGCTACATCCTCTACCGCATATTGCAGCAGGATCTCCCGCGGCACGTGGGTCGCCCTTTCGTAATACTGTTGCAGGAACGACGAGAGGATCTCGCCGGGTTCACTCGCCTCGGCATCCAACAAGTAGTAATCCTGTCCCACGACCTTGCCGTCGCGCACGTGGAAGATCTCGACGCATCCCTCGGACTCGTCCTGGGCCAGGGCAATGACATCCCCATCGGTCCCTTTGACCGACGTGATTTTCTGGCGCTCCGCGACGCGATCGACCGCCGCAATCTGGTCACGAATCTGCGCCGCTCGCTCGAAGTTCATCGCCTCGGCGGCGGATTCCATTTGCACGTGCAGTTCACGCAGTACATCCTCATGCTTGCCCTGGAGAAAGAGCACCACCTGCTCGATGATCTCCAGGTACTCGGCGCGATCGGTGTACCGCACGCACGGGGCGATACAGCGCTTGATGTAGAACTCAAGGCAAGGGCGTTCGAGCACCGGCTCGGGACGGACCACTTCGTCTGGGATCGTGAGATCGCACGACCGGTACGGAAAGAGCTTCTTGAGGAGTGCAAGCGTCTCGTTCAAAGCCTTGCCGTCGGCGTATGGACCGAAGTAAACGCCGCCATCTTTGCGCGTGCGCCGCACTTTAATGACCCTCGGATACGGCTCTTGCATCGTTACGCAGATATATGGATACTGCTTATCGTCCCGGAGCTGGATATTGTACTTGGGCCGATTCTCTTTGATCAGGTTGTTCTCGAGAATCAAGGCCTCGAGCTCTGAATCCGTGACGACCGTGTCGAAGTCCACGGTATTTGCCACCAACGCGCGCACCTTCGCGTTCTGGCCGGTCGGCGCATTGAAATACGACCGCACGCGGGACCGCAGCGACGCGGCCTTCCCCACGTAGATGACCTCGCCCTGGGCATTTTTGAAGAGGTAACACCCGGGACGGGTAGGGACGGATTTGAGGCGGGAAGAGTCAATCATCGGTCAAAAATAGCCCGCCCTGACTGGGGCGAGCTACTTCAATCATACCATCACTAGAACACAGAAAGCGGCCCACAAACCGCCCATTTTCTGTTATACTGTACATAGCAAGAGCGGGGTTCGACCCCGAACATCTGAGAAGTGGGTGCGCCCCACTTTTCTTCATTTAGGTGTATCTGAGTCGGGGCTAGTTCCGCAAAGGACTAGCCTTTTGCACGCCCGGACGACACCCCTTGCCGGGAGAGGAATGGTGCAACGATGAAAACGGAACTGGTAACGGCAATGCGCCAGCTCACGGCTGAACGCGATTTGCCTATGGACGTAATCATCGAGGCCGTCCAGAACGCCCTGGCAGCCACCTACAAGCGTCAATACGGCCAGGTGCCGGATGTGCGCGTCGTGCTTGATACGGACACCGGCGAATTTCACGTGTATGCCGAAAAGACGATCGTAATCGAGGTCCAGGACGAAGCAGTCCAGATTTCGCTGAAAGATGTCGAGAATTATCCCGGCAACCCAGGGCTGAACGAAGTAGTCGAGGTCGAGGTCACTCCTCCCAATTTCGGGCGCATCGCGGCGCAGACGGCCAAACAAACTATCCTGCAACGGATTCAAGAAGCTGAGCGCGATTTGGT
>DAINCT010000575.1:0-2905 GCA_036732245.1 Chloroflexota bacterium
GCCGCTCGATGGTGGCGCCGGGGTGAGCCGAAAGCCATTCTTGCTCGACGATGTCTGCGATCTCGCGGCTGGCCGAACCGTCGACGCGGATGCTGGCGTCCAGGCGAAATAGAGTCGTGGTCGCGACTGCTTCGGTGGAGCGGACTCGTGACTGGTCGAGGACAGTGTTCATGGGGATGTTCCTTCTGCGGTACTGGGGATATTTAAACGTTGAATAGTTGAACGTTCATATGTGCTACTATAACTTGAATGTTCAAAGAATGCAAGGGAGAAAAGGTGATGGCAGAGCCAGACTGGCTCAACCCAGGGGAACAGGAGATCTGGATCTCCTTCCTTGTCGCTACCCGGCTGCTCTGGAGCCAGTTCGAGCGCGACCTCCAGTGTGCGGCCGAATTGCCGCTCACTTACTACGAGATCTTGAGCATGCTCTCCGAGTTACCAGGACGCACCCTCTCGCTCTCTCATCTCGCGACGCTTCTGCAGTTATCGCCGAGCCGGCTCTCGCACGCCGTGTCACGCCTGGAGGAAACGGGGTTACTATGTCGCGAGATGTCCTCGGTGGACCGTCGCAGATGGAGCGCCACGCTCACTGAGAACGGGATGGCCGTGCTGCAAGCCGCGGCGCCGGTCCACGTGAAGAGCGTGCGGGCGCATCTGCTCGACCAGTTGACTCCCCTTCAGGTCGAGCACCTCGGGGAAATCAGTCGGGCTCTGCTCGCGCACCTCTCACCCGACTTCGATGTAGCGCGAGCGATGGCACGATGCGAACAGTACCGTGAGGCTGAATCGACATGACGCCTCACAGCAGCCGGCGGTCGCCGAAGGCGTAACTGATCGCAATGCCCCGGTCCGGCTTCGCAACCCAGGAGTGGCGAGCTGGATGAGACGGAGGAGCACCCCCTCCAGGGCGGCATGCGCCAGAGCCAAATGACGTACCTGCCCAGTTGATCGCCGTGGCAGCAGCCACAGAGTTCAATAGGGCTCGACGGATGATCTGTTACTATATGAGTATGCGCTCAGATTCGCACAATCGCTTGGCAAATCACAGACCACTCGTTGCGCTTCAACCCGACGCAGTGGATGCGGCCCGTGCTGCAATCCCGTCGGATCAATTATTGGCGGTCGTGGTGGAAGCTTTTCAGGCGCTGGGTGACCCCACTCGCGCCCGCATTCTCTACGCTTTAGGAACCGGCGCCCTTTGTGTAAGGGATCTCGCCATTGTCGTTGGAGTTTCGGAGTCGGCTGTCTCCCATCAGCTTCGAACCTTGCGGGATCGGAGGGTCGTAAAGCCTCGGAGGGACGGCAATATCATGTACTACTCGGTGGACGATCAGCACGTCGCCGCGCTGATTCGTGAAGCCGAATTTCATGCGGATCACGTCAAGCAGGGCCTTCCCGATCACATCCCGTATCCATAGTCACCACAGAGGGAAGGGCTAAAGACTTCATGCACTCCTCATCGGTTCCATTGCTACTCATCGCCGCCGGCACAGTCGGGTTTCTCCACTCGATCCTGCCGGATCACTGGGTCCCGTTGGCGGTCGTGGCCAGGACACAGCGGTGGAGTATCGTTCACACGGCACGCATCAGTCTGCTGGCCTCGGTGGGGCACGTCCTGACCTCGATCATCCTCGGCGGGATCATCGCGTTGGTCGGTCTTCAATTCCGTACGGCCTTCGAGACCCAGCAAGGGCATATTGTTGGCGTCGTGCTCATTCTCACCGGTGTCGGGTTTGCTGTTTGGAGCCTGACGGGTCACGGCGGACATAGCCATGAAGGACATTCTCACGACCACGTTGGTGACGACGACCACGACGATGGTGGGCACGACGCTCGGACCGATCCAGACGATGGCAGTCACATGCACGGCCACGGTCATCACCATGACGACGGTCAGGCTCACGTGCAGGGCTCGAACGCGCAACAATCGAGGGCGCGAGGGATCGCCGGCATTCTCGTGCCGTTTGGCGCCGCCGCGTCCCCTGACCTCACAATACTTCCGATCTTCCTGGCAGCGAGCGCCGTGGGACTCGGTGCCGTCACTGGAGTGTTGACGGTTTTTTCGCTTGTGACCCTGGCCACATTTGTCGGACTAACCGTCGCCGCCACAGTTGCCGGTTACCAGGTTGAGGGAGAGTGGCTGGAGGAGCACGGCAATACCGTCACCGCAGCGGTACTCATCGTCATAGGCGTGGCTGTCTACTTCAACATCTTTTAGTTACAGGACCGGGTATCTGGCAATGTCGGGAAAGCAACCATCCGCGGAGACGCTCGCATCCATCGGGGAGTGCTGCGGAGGCAAGTGCAGGAACTGCCCGTATAAACCGAAGCATGGAGGTGCGCGGGCATCGCTTCCTGACCGGCTCAAGCACCTGGTGCGGTTGAAGAAACAATCGGAGTTGGCGCCGTGAAATTCGAGGTCCCGAAGGACACGCTAACCAAAAGGAGACCACTCGCCGGGTCAGCATCTACGTTTCGGGTGACGCGCCCAACCCTTCAGGCGACTCCCGACGAAACGCTAGCCTGTGCTCGTCGTATCATCCGAAGACCCGAGTTGTGACCAGACTGTCGACATGTCCTGAATATTCCATATCTCTCGAATCGTGCCCTCATCGAGACGCAAGAAACTCATCGACATGAATGACACGGCCTGCCCCGCCCTGTGCGGGTCTCCCGGATCAGCGTACAAACCCTCGGTGTGCCAATGGATTGCAACGGTATCCGCTTCGGCCACGATCGTATCGAGGCGAACCTGGCGTTGCGATACGAGTTGGCGTCCTCCACGCAGGTGCTTGATCCTTTCGGCCCCACGAATAGGTTGGAGCCAGCCGCACTGATGCAGGACGCAATCCGGTGCGAGGAGATGGTCAAGCGGAGCCAGATTGCCGGCCATCAGTGCGTCAAA
>DAINCT010000576.1:0-1215 GCA_036732245.1 Chloroflexota bacterium
GGCTCGGGCTCTCAGACAACGAACCCGAGCTGCGTCTCGGCCTGATGCTGCTCGACAGCGCGGCCGAGCTCATGATGTACCGCGAGTCCGATTACGTCCTTCGGATGAAGGAGTCGATCTACGGGCCGTCCCTCAGGCACGCCGAACAGATGAACGAGCACACTGGGCAGGGCGCTGACGAGGACGCTCGGATCAAGGCGGAACTAGTCTCGAACACTCGGCGACGTCGGATCTATCACGAGTTCGACGCGAAGTGTGAGTTCTTAGTCGAGCAGGGCACTCTTCCACAGCCGCACAGTCGCGCCTTGAGAAAACTGCACGAGTATCGCAACGAAACGCACCACCGTGACGAGGTGCGATCAGCGACTCTAGCGAGCGCGACACGGATCTACGCATTCCTCGTGTGCACGATGATGTCGACGATGCCCGTGCACAGCATTGGGATCACTGGCGAGCCTCCGGCTGCGATTCGGAAGTACATTCGCTCAGGCGAGAGCGGATTCGGCGCGGCGCTGGAGCTGCAAGCTCGAATCGGACGCGAGCTGTTGGCAGCCACGGGCATCGCCGAGCCGATGGATCTCGGCGCGGCACTGTCGGACCACGTAGCGAACCGCCTCGATGAGCTTGAGGACGCGTTGGGAGAGTGCGTGTCGTTCTTTGATGCGATGAACGATCGGGGATGGGATGCAGACGCGATTCTGGGATTCATTCAGGCTCCGGAACCCGACGACCCCTACGACCACCTCCGCCGCACGGTCCAGGACTTTCGTAAGTGGGCCAAGCCGGTCAGTGCAGCGGAGCTGCGCAGCTGGAGACGCGACGGCAAGGACCTCGCCGGGCAGGTGGATGACCTTCAGGCGTTCACGACGTTCGCCGAAATCGAGGACGCGTTCGAGCCGATCGAGCGAAAGGTGCTTGACCTAGCGCTGGATGTTGAACGAGAGATCCAACACCAGACCGACGCCTACCGAGGTAAGTGAAGGCTGGAATCGATCTTTGTGGTGGTCGATCAGCCAAGCTAGACCTTGCTCGCATGCAGGCCTTTGCGGGCGACCTGGACGGAAGTGTTCCTCGAACAGATCCAGAGACCCGGTCATGACCCACGCGCCCGCTGCCGGTTCCCGGGTCGTGAGTTGTCGTGTCGATCCAAGATGTGAACCGCAAGGGCCCCCCGCCGCGTGTGGACTCGTGACACGCTCGTCCGGTGACGACCAA
>DAINCT010000576.1:1225-2903 GCA_036732245.1 Chloroflexota bacterium
AGTCGCGCGACGGCTGGGATCCAGGCGGCATCGGCGGCTGAAGCTCCAGCGCGCTGAGGAACACCTGGTTGACATCCTTCAGCGGATCGAGCCGCTCAGGCAAGCTCACCGTTTCGAGGTCACAGAGTACCCAGAGGGTGGAGGCGGCCGAGAGTATCGCCTGTGGACACCGCTGGCCACGGACCCCTATGTGGCGGTAATGATCGGGGATTTCCTGTTCAACGTGAGATCTGCCCTTGATCATCTGGCGGTGTCGCTCGTGCCAACAAATCGCCAGGGACAGGCTTCCTTTCCTATTCTCATGATCGACCCGGGGGCAGACACAGCGAATGCCGACGCCGACAGAACCCGGCGCGACTACTGGGGACGCGCAACAATGGGTATGCAGAGTGCGGCCGTCGACGTCATTCGAGCTGTGCAGCCCTTCCGTGCGGAGGTACCCGACGGGATGAAGCGATTCAACCTGAACCCCGAAGATCACGTTCTCGCAGTATTGCGCGCATTCCAGAACGCCGACAAGCATCGGCGACTTGTGACCGCCATTGAAGGGCTACGGCCGATACGCGTGACAGCTACGAACACCGCAAGCGGCGAAGTTCAAGACATCACGCCGGATCTGGCCGACAATCACTTGGGCGGCAATGGAGCAACAATTCACCGCGGTCGCGAAGAGATGTCCATCGACGCGATTGGCGCCGTGGCCGTCGCCATCGGGATCAGTGAAAGCCGAACCGGACCGTTCCGTCAGATACCCGATTTCCCTTACGAGCTTCTCCGCACGGTCGGACGTGTGGCGGACGACCTTGAAGCATTGGGCGAGTCCTGACCCCCAACTCGAACCGAGCGCGCAGAGCGACCGATCTGCGCACAGCGCCAGCCCTGCGCCCTTGCGCGATATCGACGGGTAGGCTGCCGCAACCCACACTGTCCGCGGCATGGGAGTGCGATGAGTGGCGGACCTCCTCGACTGGCGCTGTCATCACTCACATCGGGGTGCGGCGAGCCGTGCGCTCAACGGACTGATGGACGCCGGGTCTGATCGGCGGTACAACAAGACTGCGGTGGTTCGCATCGTGTGCAGGCCGAGGAGGGTGTCATGGCAGATCGTGAGGATGCGGCGCTGATGGTTCAGCTGGCCCAGTGGGGAGCAATGATTGGGCTCCAACAGGCAGAGAAGGCGTTGCTATCCGACGACTTCGACCCGGACACTGCGTCGTGGGACGACGACAACGTCGTCACGGTGTGCAACTTCTGCGAGACCGTTGGAACGCTGACCAAGAACGGCTTGCTGTCGACCGAGCTGGTACTTGACTGGCTCTGGGTGTCCGGCGTCTGGGCACGGGTGGTACCGGCAGTCGTGAAGCTTCGAGCCAAGCACGAGGTTGCCGCGCTCATGGAGAACTTTGAGGCACTCGCCGCGCAACAGAACTGATTTCGGTCGCTGCGTTCAAGCTCGCGGGACCGAGGTTCATGCTTGACGGCCGGATGCGGCTATCACCGGCATAACATGCAAGTCTGGTCGAGTCTGGTCGAGTCTGGCCGGGTCGCCGCCCCTTGGTCGAGACATATCGATCCATCGGCGTGTCCGTCGACGCACTTCGGGGGCTTCGCCGCAGTACAGATCGAGGCCTCTTTGTGTCAAGTGGCGCGTCCGGGAGATTCGGGCGGTGCAGGGCTC
>DAINCT010000577.1:0-2901 GCA_036732245.1 Chloroflexota bacterium
CCATCGAACATCCAGGGCCTGCCAACCTGGTACGAGATCCGGGCAAACAAGTCCGGCTACACGGCGCGGGCCATGGACTACGATCTCATGGTCGCTATGAATGCCCAGACATACGACGGTGACATTCGAGAAGTTCGAGCCGGCGGGTACGTAATGTTCGACTCGACCTGGCCGCTCGACGAAGTTTTGCTGCGTCCAGACGTCCACCTGCTCGGAGTGCCGTTCGCCGCCATGTGCAACGAGCACTTCGCCGGTGCGCGCCAGCGCATACTTTTAAAGAACATCGCGTACACCGGTGCACTGGTCGCCGTGCTGAACATCGACTTCGAGCTGGTGGTCGACTCGTTGACCGAAAAATTTGCGGGCAAGGAGAAACTACGAGCCTCCAACCAGGTAGCACTGCGGCTCGGTTATGACTACGCCCGCGAACACTTCGATTGCCCGTTGCCGTTCCACCTCGAACACATGGCTGCACCCACCGACCGAATACTGATCGACGGAAATACCGCCACCGCCCTCGGATGTGTGTACGCCGGAGCTACCGTGGCGGCCTGGTATCCCATCACGCCCGCCACCTCCGTCATGGATGCTTTCAAGCGTTTCTGCGAGCGCTACCGGCAGGACCCGGTGACAGGTGAAAACCGGTACCTGATCGTTCAAGCGGAAGATGAGCTGGCATCTATTGGGATGGTGCTTGGAGCGTCCTGGAACGGGGCTCGCGCATTCACGTCGACTGCCGGCCCCGGCATCTCCTTGATGAACGAATTACTCGGGCTCGCGTACTATGCCGAAATCCCGACCGTGGTGTTCGATGTCCAGCGCACCGGTCCCTCAACCGGCATGCCAACCCGTACTCAGCAGGGTGACATCCTGGAATGTGCCTACGCGTCACATGGGGACACGAAACATATCCTGCTCTTCCCCGCGAACCCGGTCGAGTGCTTCCACTTCGCGGTGGCCGCGTTCGATCTGGCCGAGCACTTCCAGACCCCCGTGATGGTTCTGTCGGATCTCGATATCGGCATGAACGACTGGGTGGTACCCGAGCTGCAGTGGGACGATTCGTATCGGCCCGACCGTGGACGGGTCCTGTCGGCGGCGGAACTGGACGAGATCGGAACCTTCTATAGGTACGTCGGCGAAGGCGATGAACACGTCGCGCCGCGTACGCTCCCCGGCGTCCATCCCAAAGGCGCCTACTTCACCCGCGGTTCCGGCCACAACGTCTTCGGCCAATATACGGAGACACCTGACGAGTACCAGGAGGTCGTGGATCGCCTCGCGCTGAAGCATCAGGCCGCGGCGGCGCATATTCCCGCTCCGATCATCGAACGTCGCGATGGAGCCGTGATTGGAGTTATTACGTTAGGTAGCTGCGATCTGGCCGTGCGGGAGGCGCTGGATCTGCTGGCACAATCCACTGACGATGAGCCGGCGATCATGGCCGACTTCATGCGAGTGCGAGGTTTCCCCTTCGGAGACGAGGTCCAGGTTTTCCTGGACTCGCACGACGTGTGCTTTGTCGTCGAACAGAATCGAGACGGACAGTTGCGATCTCTTCTGATTCTGGAGACCCAGACGCCAAAATCGAAGCTGCGATCGGTGCGCGCCTACGGAGGATTTCCTCTCAGTGCCTCGCAGGTCACCGAAGATATTCGCAACCAAATGGGGAGATAGGCATGCCGTCCATCGTTAAGCCCGCCGTCACCCATCCCAGCCTGCAGCGCAACGTCCTCGGGCTCACCGTTCGCGAATACGAAGGCGCGATGTCGACCCTGTGCGCCGGGTGCGGGCACGACTCAGTCACGGCCGCTTTGGTGCGCGCCTTATGGGAATCCTCCGTGCCCCCTCACATGATTGCCAAATTGAGCGGCATCGGCTGCTCGTCGAAGACGACCGCCTACTTCGTCAACCGAGCACACGGATTTAATTCCGCGCACGGCCGCATGCCTGCCATCGCCACCGGGGCCAACGCCGCGAATCGGGAGATGATCTACGTCGGCGTTTCCGGCGACGGAGATTCGCTGTCAATCGGCCTGGGACACCTCTGCCACGCCATTCGCCGCAATCTGCGGATGGTGTATCTGATTGAAAACAACGGCGTGTATGGGTTGACCAAAGGACAGTTTTCTGCCGCGGCCGACATCGGGTCGACCGCCAAGCGCGGCGAAGCCAATCTCCTGGCGCCGATCGATCCGATCGCCCTGGGTTTGACGCTGGGAGCCACGTTCCTGGCCCGCGGTTTCTCGGGTGATAAAGCTCAATTGGTACCGATCCTCAAAGCAGCCATCGCTCACCGGGGTCTAGCGCTGGTCGACGTCATCTCGCCGTGTGTGACCTTTAACGATCACGAGGGATCGACCAAGAGCTACCTCTATACCCGACAGCACGAACTGAAAGCCACCGAGGCCGACTTCGTGCCGATGGCGGATGAAATCACCGCGGTCATTCCTCCGAGCGGCACCACGACCGTGACGATGCACAATGGTGACGCGGTGCAGTTTCGTAGTGTGCCGGATGGGTACGACCCCACCGACCGGGAGCGTGTCGTCGAGTACCTCCTGGAGCGGCAGGGACGAGGCGAGGTCGTGACGGGATTACTCTATGTTGACGAATCGGTGCGCGACATGCACGAACTGAACGGAACCATCAAGACTCCACTGGTCGATGTGCCACATGAAGATCTGTGCCCTGGAGCGGAAGAATTGGCGAAGTTGCTACAACGGTTTCGTTGACCGTCCCACGGGATCGGTAGGTTCGCTGAACCGGTCGGGTTCGGAAGATACCTGAACGCGGGTCGATATGAGAGAAACCATCGGGCCGGCTCGCCTGCGCATCCGCCTCCTCGGCGAGTTCCAGGTGTCAGTGGACATTCGCCCCATCCCGAGCGAGGTCTGGAGG
>DAINCT010000578.1:0-2897 GCA_036732245.1 Chloroflexota bacterium
TCAGATGTACGGCTATCACATCTTTATCCTGCCGCTGGTGGTGGGCGCGCTTATCTCCGGCCATTTACTTCTGGTGCGCATGCGCGGCGTGGTGCGACCGTACGACGATGCCGTGGTCGAGGAGGTGCGCTCATGATGGCGCGGAAGAAACTGTACTACCGAAACGTCCGGATGGCGCCATATGACCTGGTGAAAGAGTTTCTGGTCGCGACGGCAGTCGTGCTGGTCCTGGTGCTCGTTCTGTCGCTGGTCCTGTCGTCACCGGATGAGCCACCCGTGACGATCCAGGGCGTGGCGCAAACATCGCCCCAGACCTATGTGCAAACGAGTCTCGACTCGCTCGATGGCAACAGTCCAGTCGCCGGCTACGGTCCTCCCTATAACAACGGCACCGGCTCCGTGCAGACCATCGGTCCCGTCTCATTGCAGAAGTTGATCGGCGTGCACATTCCGGTCGATACGGCGCAGTCCTTCGTGCTGGGACCACTCATGCAAGCAGCTGCGACGAACCCGGCTCTCAGAGCCCAGTTGGCTCAGTTCAACGCGGCCTCTGCTCCGAAGCAAGCTGCCTGGGAAGATGCGTACGGCAAGGCACTGGCCAATGCCAAGCAGAATCCTCCGACCCTCTCACCCACTCTCGCGATTCCCACCTGCGCCTGTGGACCGGTCGCTCCCATGATGGCGGCACTGCTGACGATGGGGCAGAGCGGAGCCATGGACGGGCTGCTGTTGACCAGTGGCCACTTCTATCAGTCCGACTACACCAGGCCGCTGCTCTTCATGCAAAACGATGCCGTGGCGGCCAAAGCAGCAAGCTTCAACCTGATCGGATCGACCTGGGGCGTGATGAACGAGACTGGAAACTATCCCGGACAGGCGTGGCTCTGGCTCTACACGATGCTCTATCAGATTCCGCCGTACACCACGGCCTGGGCAGCAAATACCGACGCGTTGGCAGTCTTGACGGTCAGTATCTTGACGCTGCTCCTCATGTTCCTCCCCTGGATCCCTGGCCTTAACCGGCTTCCGCGCTATCTCAAGGTCTACCGACTGATCTGGAAGGATTACTACCGGGAGCAACGAGCTGCACAGCCGCCCGTGCCTCCGATGACCGAGCAGTCCAAGCGTCCGGCGGAGGTGTAGCCATGGAACGTGCGGCGCTTCGCAGTCACGCTGTGGTCCTCATCGCGACGCTGGCGGGCATCGTCGGAATGGGCATCGTGTTCGGCGGTGCCATGCGTGGTGACTTTCACACGATCATGCAGGGTTCCCCATTCCTCCTGCTGGGGCTCTGGTGGGCCGGACGTGAGTTGGGCCGCAGCATGATCGTGAGTCGGACCCGAACGTCGCTAGCACAGCAAAGCGGTCGCCACCGTAAAGCCGGCCGCCGACCGTGATTCGTTCGGGTTTGATCAATCGGTGGGTGCTTCTGGGGACCCGGATCGTAGTCGCAGGCATCTTCCTGCTGGCTGGTCTGGATAAGATTGTGTCGGTGGGAGCGTTTGCCGATGCGGTCAGGAGCTATCATCTCCTCCCGGCACCCCTGGTTCTGCCGTATGCCCTGGCCATTCCTCCCCTCGAGATTCTGGTAGGGGCGTATCTCCTGCTTGGTTTTCAGGCGCGGCTGGCAGCTATCGGCTCGATTGTCTTGCTCGGTATGTTCATGGTGGCTCTGATTCGAGCGCTCATCCTGGGCGATACGAACCATGCGTGCGGCTGTTTCGGTGCAGGAAGCACGGCCAATCCCATCCTGGCGTTCCTCACAGGAGGGACCACTATCACCCCATGGGACGTCGTGCGGGATTTCATACTCGTCGCTCTCTCCGGCCTCATCGTTGTTTTCGGAGCAGGTCCGATTTCAGCCGGCAAACTGTTCAGGTCGGCACAAGACGTACCCGAAGTGGATACAACCCGGGAGGGACGGCACGTCCAGTCACAGGGGTCCCGCAACCGTGAGCCTTGGCATTCGACTGATCAATCAACGTGAAGGTAGCGCCATGAAGGATAGAACCGCCGCACACCCCCACCGCCAACCACAGCGGCAAACGCGGGCCCAACGGCGTGCCGCGGAGCTAGCTCAGCGGCGCCAGCACAAGAAACAACAGCGCCGGTTCTCGACCAACGCGTTAGTCGGCGGCATCGTTACCACACTCATGGTGATCGCCATCGCGATCTACGTGTATGTGCAGACGACCTCTAACGGTCGTCTCAAAGGGTTAGCCGATCCCACCACATTGAATCCGGCTACCGCCCTGCTCGGGACCGGCATGAAGGCACCTGATTTTACGTTGACCGACACAACTGGTCGAACGTACCACCTCGCTGCTCAGCGAGGGCACCCGGTTTTGCTTGAATTCTTCGCGGTATGGTGCCCAGTTTGTCACGCGGAAGCACCCACCCTGTCAAAGATCACACGCATCTACGAATCACATGGCGTACGCGTGTGGTCCGTGCTCTCCAACCCCTACGGACCCAGCTACGAAACGAGTAGTCGTTCCAATCTCACGCTGGCGCAGGCGGCTGACCTGCAATGGTTCGCTCAGACCTACAACGTGCGACACCCGCAGTTAATCGATCCGAACTTCGCAACCGTGAACCGGTACGGCATCGGTAGCTATCCGGGGCTCTACCTGGTGGACAAGTCAGGAGTGATTCGTCTCGCGCACGATGGGAGCTTGAACTACGGCGTGCTCTCACATGCCTTGGACAGAGCACTGAGATAAGGGGGCTCTGTCGTTCGTTCGTCGGGAGAGCAGAACTGACCACCTTCAGCACCGTACGCGATATCCTGCTCCTGATTATCGGATTGAGTACTCTTGTCTTCCTCGCCCTGGCGCAACCTGGTGGAGGCATGGAAGCGCTCGTCGGTACAGTCGGGATGGTCACGCTTCTGATTG
>DAINCT010000579.1:0-2888 GCA_036732245.1 Chloroflexota bacterium
GATTACAAGTCGATGCCGTCGGTGGTGTACACCTGGCCGGAGATCGCGACCGTCGGGTTGGCGGAGCACGAGGTGAAGGAGAGCGGGCGGAAGTACAAGACCGGGAAGTATCCCTTCACTGCCAATGCGCGCGCGCGTACGTCGGGCGAGACGGCCGGCTTCATCAAGTTCATCGCCGACGCCGAGACCGACGAATTGCTCGGGTGCCACATGATTGGCGCGAACGTGTCGGAGATGATCCAGGAAGCAGTGCTGGCCTTCGAGTACCGCGGATCATCGGAGGACATTGGCATCACCGTGCACTCCCACCCCACCTTGACCGAAGCTGTGAAGGAAGCCGCCCTCGGCGTGCTCGGCAGGTCTATACATATATAGAAGCGCCGGCACCGAATGAAACAGGTCATCAGGCCACTTGTCGCCGCCGATCGCAGCGGCGTGTTCCGCATCCTCGAGAGCGCTGGGAATTTCACGCCCGAGGAAGTGGCGACGGCGCTGGAGCTGATCGACGAGTGGCTGGACCTCGGCGAGCATAGCGGCTATCTCACCTACGTCCTCGAATCGGAAGGTGAAGAGTCGAAGGAAGTGCTCGGCTACGTCTCCTTTGGACCGACGCCACTCACGGAATCGACCTACGATCTGTACTGGATCGCGGTGGATAAGTCGAAGCACCGCGGCGGTGTGGGTAAGAAGCTGATGAAATTCACTGAAGAGGAAACCGTGCGGCGCGGCGGGCGGATGCTGTTGATCGAGACATCGTCGCAGGAGACGTATGGCGGGACGATTCAGTTTTATGAGAGGTCGGGATACGAGCTTGTCGGGAAGATCCCGGAGTACTACAAGCCCGGGGATGACAAGCTGATTTTCGCGAAGCGGCTGGCGACTCTTGCAGCGGTCGAGTTATTGGAGAGCAACGTCGAGTCCGCCAAGGCGCCCAGTTCAGCAACTGCCGCCATTTTTTGAATTGCGCGCTGGCACTCCCCGGTGTATAAGCAAGCAGTACAAGTACTAGTTAGGTGGGCATATATACTCCGCATATGATTCGGCACCACTTCTTTCTTCAGCTGAATTCGTTGATGTTTCACGCAGATCGCGGCCCGCAACGCGTCGCCCTTGGCCTCGTTGCTGCGTCGCTGCTCATGGCTCCGCCCATACCGGCTCTGCGGTTTGCGACCTTGTGGGTTGCTATAGTTCTGCTGCTTCCGCGCCGCGCCACCTAACGACCATTGCAGCACGGTCGCGAAATGAATCCCGCCGATCTTCGCGACCCGTCGCGGCGAGAGTTCCTCGCCGCGTCCGTGGTCGGTCTGGTGGGGCTCGCACGTGACTCCGAGAATCCAACACCGCGTGAAGGGACGCAAGCGGACGGTGATCTCCTCTACGTAGGGACGTATACCGAAAGTGGGCGACATGACGGCATCCATCTCATGCGCATGGACCGCCGCTCCGGAAAACTACGGCTAGTCGCCTCGGTCGACGCCGGTGCAAACCCGTCCTTCGTCGCTACCCACCCGGACGGCCGCGTTCTCTACGCAGTGAATGAACTCGAGACATACAACGGGAAACCGACCGGTGCGGTTAGCGCATTCGCTATCGCCCGCGACACCGGGGCTCTCACACTACGCGACCGGCAGCCGACGGGAGGCGGTGCGCCCTGCTTCGTGAGCGTGGACCGTAGTGGCCGTGTCGTGCTCATTGCCAACTACGTCGGGGGCAGTGTAGCTCTGCTTCCGATCGAGGCGGACGGATCACTCGCTCCGGCGACGCAAGTAGTGCAGCATACGGGAAGCGGGCCGAATACGGAGCGCCAGGCTACGGCGCATGCCCACTGCATCGTTGCCGACCCCTCCAACCGCTTCGTGCTCGCCGCAGACCTCGGCGCCGATCGAGTGTTCGTCTATCGTCTCGATCTCAAGAGCAAATCCCTGAGTCACGTTGAGGGGGGCGAGGCTGAAATGCGCTCCGGCGCGGGCCCGCGCCATATCGCTTTCCACCCAACACTGCCGCTGGTGTTTGTCGCCAATGAGCTCGATTCAACCGTGGCCACGCTCCACTTCGACGCCGTGCGCGGCTCACTGCGTCCGCTCGACACCCGCCCAACGGTTCCCGCTGCATGGACCGGCACGAATTACCCTGCTGACATCCACGTCGCACCATCCGGGCGCACGTTGTACGTGTCGAACCGCGGTCACAATAGTATTGCCGTCTTCTCGGTTGCGGAGTCGACGGGAGCGCTCGCGCTCGACCAGGTGATCTCCACCGATGGCGACTGGCCGCGCAATTTCAGTCTCGATCCGACCGGCCGCTGGCTCCTCGTCGCCAATCAGAGGTCAAGCTCTATTGTCGTGTTCGGGCGCGATCAGGAAACCGGCCGACTGACGCCGACACGCGAGAGGATCGCAGTACCGAGTCCAGTCTGCCTGCGGTTCCGTGCGCACGTGGGCGTCACTGCTTGACGGTCGGCCGCGGAACGCTCGGACCGTCGCTCGTACTGCAGGGCGGCCCGCACTCGGCACAGACCACGGCGAACGGGGGCTACGACCGTGTCATTCTTGGCGGACGCGTCATGGATCCGGCCGCTGAACTCGATGCGGTCCGCAATATCGGGCTCGCTGACGGACGAATCGCCGTTATCACGACCCGAACCGTACGCGGCCGGGACACGATCGATGCGCGCGGCCTCGTTGTCGCTCCTGGCTTCATCGACCTTCACGATCACGGACAGACGCCCGAGACATATCGGTTAAGGTCGCTGGACGGCGTGACGACATCGCTCGAGCTCGAGCTCGGAACGTCGGACGTCGATGCCTGGTACCGCGAGCGAAGTGCCGGCGAACGAATCAACTATGGCGTCAGCATCGGCCACATCAAAGTCAGGATGCTGGTGACTG